>DDTA01000280.1 GCA_002344285.1 Myxococcales bacterium UBA2376 | reverse complement strand
GCCGCCGGCGCGCACGCACTTCTGGCTCGACGTCGCGCGCTTGTAGCCGCGCGTCTCCTTGCCGGTGAACACGTCCTTGAACTGCACCATGCCGGCGGTGGTGAAGAGCAGCGTCGGATCGTTGGCCGGCACCAGCGAGCTCGATGCGACGCGAGCGTGGTTCCGCTCGGCGAAGAAGTCGAGGAACGCTTGACGGACCTGGGCAGCCTTCATGTCGGCTGCACCCTAGCATTTTCCGGGGAGGGATCAGCGCCGGCGGCGGCGCCCCACGAGCGCCACCCCGACGAGCAGGCCGAGGAGGCCGGCGCCGGCGCCGCCGCTGCCGCTGCCACCGGTCGAGCAGCAGCCGCCCTCGTCTCCGGGCTCCTCCTCGTTCTCGCAGGCCTCGGCCAGACCCGAGCCGCACGGGATGCCCTCGGGCACCTTGCCGTGGATCCACTCCAGGTAGGCGTCGACGCGGGTGTCGACGCCGCCCATCGTGCACTCGAAGCCCCTGAAGCTGCGCGACACCACGCCGACGACGCGACGCTCCCCGCCGACCTCGGCGAGGCCCGGCCCACCCGAGTCGCCCTGACAGTTCTGCGGTTGCGGCGACCCCATGCCGACCTGGATCTCGGTCGCGTTGAACGAGATGAGCTTGGTCATCGCGTCGTACATCACGCCCGTGTCCTGGGTGGCGTTGCTGGTGCGGCCGTACCCGACGATCGCCAGATCGAGGCCGGCGACGAGGGCCGCGCCGTGCTCGGGCCGAGGCATCTTCACTGGTTCGACGGTCGTGATCGGCTGGCTGAGGATGACGACGCCGATGTCGAAGAACTCGGCGAGCCCCTCGAGCGGCTCGACGTCGATCGAGAAGCTCTCGTGCTTGTAGGCCATGAGCCCCGGCACGGTCGTCGCGTTGCCGGTGGTGGTGTCGAGATCCAGCGAGAAGCCGGGCGTGGCCGGGCCGGTCAGGTCGGGATCCACGCAGTGGGCGGCCGTGAGCACGGCGTTGGGCGCGATGAGCGTGCCGGTGCAGCCCTGCATCGGGCTGCCGCCGCCGAAGTCGTACATGAGCGCGCCGACGCCGGGGAACTCGCCGGGCGTGGTGGGCGCGCCCCCGATGACGTACGCCTGGTCGGTGTCGAGGGCGGGCTCGACGCACGCGCCGAGCGTCGCGAGCGCGCAGACGTAGAGGGTCTTCCGTGGGGACATCGGCGCCTCCGGGCTCAGAAGAGATAGACCCCGGAGGCGAAGCCGCCGAAGTACGTGTCGCGCGCGCCGCTCACGTCGGTCGTCGCGGGGTTGCCGTCGCGGTTGTTGGTGAGGTCGCCGTTGCCGGCGAACGCGTAGCCGATCGTCGTCAGGCGGCCGACGGCGCGCACCAGGATCTTGGGCGCGACCTGGTAGTCGAGGCCGCCCTCCACGTCGAGACCGGTCACGGTCGCGCCGCCGTACTGTGTGGGAGCCTGCATCTCGCCGGTGTCGGTGATGAGCAGGAACCGCGCCCCGCCGCCGAGGACCATCGTGGGGCCGAGCGCGTACTTCACGGCGACGCCCGGGTCGATGTACGTGTAGTTCGTGTTCGGGATGTCGATGTCCTCGGGCACGAGGTTCGGGTTGTTGCGGTCGATGTAGAAGCGACGCTTGTTGTAGCGGATCGAACCTTCGACCTGCAGCGCCGCGCCGACCGGCTGGCGATAGACGAGCCCGCCGGCGAGGTGGTGCTCGGTCGTCGGCAGCTCGTAGGTGGTGCCCATCTTCTCGAGGTTCGACGAGATGCTGAGCACGCGATCGACGACGAGCGAGACGCCCAGGTTGCGCTTCCAACCCTTGTTCTTCCGGTTGAACGCCAGCGGGTAGATGTCCGCGGCGAGGCGCAGCCCCGGCACGGGGCCGCCGTCGTAACCCTGCGGACGGTTCATCATCAGGTTCGTCGTGAACGAGAGCTTGCGGCCGGTGAACGACAGGCCGACGGCGACGTCCATCGCCCGCCGGCGCGGGTTGGCGAGGTTGACCTTGCCGCCGATGGCGATGTCCTCGTCCGCGTCGTCGTCGTCGCGCCGATCGTCCTCCTCCTCCTCTTCCTCCTCCTCGTCCTCGCCGCCGCGGGCGGCCACGCGATCGTCGTCCTCGTCCTCGTCCTCGTCCTCGAACGCCTTGGCCTTCGCCTTCGTCTTGCCCTTGCCCTTGGCCTTCCCCTTGCCCTTGGCGCGGGGTTCCTCTTCTTCGTCCTCCTCCTCGTCCTCTTCCTCGTCTTCGTCATCTCCACCGCCGCGGACCTTGCCGCGCCCGAAGCCCGAGGCCTTGCCCTTGTCCTTCCCCTTGTCGGCGACCTTGTCCTTGCCCTTGGCCTTCGCCTTGCCCTTGGCGCGGGGTTCCTCTTCTTCCTCCTCCTCCTCCTCTTCGTCCTCCTCCTCCTCCTCGTCTTCCTCGTCACCGCCCGCCGCAGGCAGGTCGTCGACGATCGGCAGGAGCTCGTCCTTGATCGTGTTGCGGCCGTCGACCGAGAGCCCATCTTCGCGCTCGACGATGTCCGGTGCCGCGACCGTCTTGCCCGATCGACCCTCGCGCAGCTGGAGGTGGAGGATGTAGCGAGAGCCGCGCTTCTCGACGCGCCCGATGATGACGCCGTCGATCGAGAGCTTCTTGGCGACCTTCTTGACGTTCTTCTCGTTGACCTTGGTCGCGTCGAGCTTCTTTGCGGCCGCGTCCCACTTCTTGGCGGGCACGATCGAGTTGCCCTTCTTGAGCAGCTTCTCGACGTCGGCCTGGAACTCCGCGGCCTTGGGGCCGGTGAACTCGAGCACGACGAGGCGGCGCCGCGCCTCGGCGAGCCCCGGGGGGAGGAGGACGACGAGCAGCGCGACGGCCGCCGCCGCCAGCCACCTACTTGGTGTAGCGATCGATCTCGAAGTCGTCATGACCCTTGCCTCCGGTCTGGTCCCCGGCGTTGGCGGTACTGCCTGCAGCCCATTGCGTGCCGCCGCCGTGCACACCCCGGAAGAGGAGCGCGAAGTCCGACGGGCTCGACGAGTGCTTGACCGCCTCGTCGTAGGTCACCAGGTGCTGCTTGACCAGGTTGGCGAGACTCTGGTCGAACGTGAACATGCCGTAGGGATGCAACCCCTGCTGGATCGCGTCCTTGATCTCGCGGGTGCGGTTGGGATCCTCGATCATCTCGCGCACGCGCTCGGTGTTCACCAGCACCTCGAGCGCGGGCACCATGCCCTTGCCGTCGGCGCGCGGCAGGAGCCGCTGCGAGATGACCCCGCGGAGCACGCTGGCCAAGGACAGGCGGGCCTGGCTCTGCTGGTGGGTCGGGAACATCGAGACGATGCGGTTGACGGTCTCGGTCGCGTCGGCCGTGTGGAGGGTCGAGAGCACGAGGTGACCGGTCTCGGCGGCGGTCATCGCGATGCTCGCGGTCTCGATGTCGCGCATCTCGCCGACGAGGATGACGTCGGGGTCCTGACGGAGCGCGGCCCGGAGCGCGCGCGAGAACGACTGCGTGTCGAACCCGATCTCGCGCTGGTTGATGACCGAGCGCTTGTCCCGGAACGTGTACTCGATCGGGTCCTCGATCGTGACGATGTGGTACGCGTGCTGGGTGTTGACGTAGTCGACCATCGCCGCGAGCGTGGTCGACTTGCC
>DDTA01000132.1:44660-44848 GCA_002344285.1 Myxococcales bacterium UBA2376 | reverse complement strand
CCCGGCGGCCCCGGCGAGCCCGGATGGAACGGCGGCGCCGGCGGGCCCGGCGGGCGCGTGACGGTGCGATACGACGCGCGCTTCCCCGAGCTGCCGGATCTCGTGCAGGTGCGCGTCGAGGGCGGCGCGGCCGGCGAGGCCGGCAGCGGCGGCCCCGGCGGGCTCGGCGGCAAGGGCGGCGCCGGCGG
>DDTA01000132.1:182-44614 GCA_002344285.1 Myxococcales bacterium UBA2376 | reverse complement strand
GCCTCGACGGGCCCGCGGGCGAGCTCCGGCGCGAGCCGGCCGACGTCACCGCGCTGTTCGCCGACGAGCTCGCGCGCGGCGTCGCGATCGTCGCGGGAGGCACGCCATGAGCCCGCGCGTGCTGCTCGTCGTGACGACCCTCGCCGCGCTGGCGGCGACCGCCGCGTGCCGACCGGGCCCGCGGCGCGGGCCGGCGCGTCCCGTGGTCGAGCTCCCGTTCGCGGCGCGCCTGCAGGTGCGGGTCGACGCGTGGGTGCAGCTCTCGACGGCGACCGAGGGCCGCACGGTCGAGTCGAAAGCGGCCGACGACGTGCCCGTCCTGATCCGGACCATCTTCGACGAGGGGATCCCGGACGGCCCGGTCGACGTGGTGTTCGTCGTCGACGCGACCGGCTCGATGGTCGACGACGTCGCCGCGGTGAAGCGCGACATGCAGACGATCCTCGCCCACCTGCGCGCCCGGAACCCGGACTACCGCGTCGGCCTGGTCACCTACCGCGACATCCACGACGTGTACCTGACCCGCACGTGGGCCACGCTCACGAACGACGACCTGCTGATCGAGCAAGCGATCGCCGCGATCGAGGTCGAGGGCGGCGACGACTGGCGCGAGCACGTCTACGCCGGCATCACCACCGCGCTCCACCACCAGCCGTGGCGACCGCACGCGTCGCAGCACATCATCCTCATGGGCGACGCGCCGCCGCACGACGACTACACCAACGACCCGCGCACGCTCGCGTCGGTGACCGCCACGGCGCGCGCCGCGCCGCGGCACGTGCGCATCCACACGATCGGCATCAAGTGCGACGCCTCGTGCGAGCGCGCGCTGGCCACCGAGGAGCAGGAGCGCGCGCAGCAGGGCCGTATCATCCCCTGACCTGATCGCGGGCGGCGGCCCCGATCGCGGGTACCATCGTCCGCCTCATGTTCCGCACGATCCTGGTCGCCACCGATCTCGAGACGCGTTCCGCGGCCGCACTGCGCACGGCGGCCGATCTGGCGCGCAAGTTCGGCAGCCGGCTGTTCGCGGCGCACGTCGTGAAGATGCCGCCCACCCTGCGCAAGTGGAAGGGGGCGATCTTCCGGGACGACCTCAAGGCGTACGAGGCCTTGCTGCAGCGGCAGATCCAGACCAGCGAGACCCGGCTCGAGCAGGCGCTGTCGCGGGCCAACGCGACGTCGTCCGGCGGGGTTCGCGCGATCGTGCGGGCCGGAGATCCCGCGGAGACCCTCGCCCAGATCGTCGACGAGATCGATCCCGATCTCGTCGTGGTCGCGCGCGGTCGCGACGGGGCGCTCGGCGACGTGGCCGAGCTGCTGGTCCGGCTCACCGGCCGCACCGTGATGGTGGCGCCGGTCCGCGCCAAGCGCGCGTGGCCGCAACGGCGCGCGCGCGTCATCCGACGCACCTAGTCGCGTACGACCGCAGGCCAGGGGCCGACACGCGGCAGCGGGCGGGCGCCGAAGAGGCGGCCGAGGCCCGCCATGCCGCCGAACACGCCGCGCATGAAACGCGACGGTGGGCGGCTCGCCTCGACCTCGGTGACGTGCGCCATCAACGTGAAGACGTCGCCCACCTTCATCTTGCGGCGGCCGCCGAGGTGGATCGCCAGCGGCACGAGGACGTCCTCCTGCAGCGCGCCGTCGAGGCTGACGTCGACGACGACCGGCTCCTTCGCTGGGTTGAGGAAGCGGTGGCGCTGGCCCTTCTCCACGGTGACGGTCTCGCCGGGCGCGAGGTCGCGCGGCGTGCCCTCGATCCAGATGCGCAAGGTCCCGCTGAGGATCGAGAACGTCTCGCGCTCGTGATCGTGGACGTGCTCGGGCGGGCCCTTCTTGCCGCCCTCGAGCGTCCAGCGGAAGCGGAAGACGCCGTCGCCGGACTTGGCCGAGGTCTGGAACTCGAAGGTCTCGCCGCTGTCCGTGAAGTAGAGGTTGGGTGGTGTCTCGGCGAGCGGCTGCGTCACGGCAGGATCCATGTTATCAACTATAACATCATGCCCGCGGCCGGAGGCAAGCGGATTCGCGCCAAGCGCCCCGGGCGCTTCCACCACGGCGACCTGCGCGAGGCGCTCGTCCTCGCCGCAACGCGCGCCGTGGCGCGGCTGGGCCACGCGAGCGTGTCCCTGCGCCCGCTGGCCGAGCAGCTCGGGGTCTCGCAGCCGGCCGTGTACCGCCACTTCGCGAGCCGCGAGGCGTTGCTCGCCGAGGTCGCGCGCCGCACGTGGATCGAGATCGAGACCGCGCTCCTCGGCGCGACGCGTGGCGCCCTCGACCGGTTCGAGGCCGCGGCCGCGATCGCGCGCGCCTTCGTGCGCTGGGCCCACGCGAACCCCGAGCTGTTTCGCCTCCTGTCGACTCGCTTCGTCTTCGAGGAGCGCAAGGCCCGGCACCCGCCGCTGCCGCGCGAGCACTACTTCCACGGCCTCGGCGGCGCCGTCCCCATCGACGACCCGATGCTCGCCGACGCCTTCCGCGCCTCGTGGGCGATGAGCCACGGCCTGGCCACGTTCGTCGTCGAGCGCGTCTTCCAGCTCGTCGACACCGACGAGGAGCGCCTCGCCGCCGCCGACGGCGCCATCGCCTGCTTCGTCGAGATGCTGCGCGCGAAGTGGCCGCCCGATGGCGATGAGGACGCCGCCGCCGTCAGCCGGGCGCGTCGCCGACCGGGGTGAAGCGCGCACACGCTGCCACCGGCTGCCGCGGATACTTGGGCAGCGACGGCTCGCGGCACATGAGGAACACGGAGCCCTTGCCGCTCTCCACCAGCCGCAGGTGCGCGCAGCGGTGACAGAGCGACTCCGGAAACGGCGGCGGCGGCGGCGAGGTGTCGATGCGCCGAGTATGCCCTACGCGTCGACCACCGCCGCCACGCTCATCCCGATGGCTCGCGCGCGCTGTCGCCCACGTGGGCGGCGCCATCCGGCCGTGCATCGCCGTCCCGCGCTGACATCGGGCGCACGCCGGCCGGAGGCGCGCCGTACGATCGGCCGTCGGCATGGGTCACGCGGATCGCACCGCCCTCGCCCTCGATCTTGATCATGCCCTCGTGATGATGGGTGTGGTGGAGCTCGCACAGGGTGGTGAGGTTGCGCATGCGATCGTCGCCGCCGTGCGCGCGGTGCCGGATGTGGTGCACGTCGACGAAGGCCGACGACGTGCAGCCGGGGACGGTGCAGCGATGGCGGTCGCGCGCGAGCACCGCCTTGCGCGTCCGGGGCGAGATTGTCCACGTCTTGCGCCGCGGCTTCTCGCAGTCATCGACGCGGCCGAGCTCGACGGCGTCGCACCGCGCGCGCTCGATCGCCGCCGGTGAGAGCTCCACCGAGCGCCCGCGCACGTCGTGCCAGCCGCGCTTGCAGTCGTCGCAGACCACGATCGCGACCTGATGTGGCGGGAGGTTCGGCGCGGGCACAAGCTGCCCACGGCCGTCGTCGCCCGGACGGCCGCCGGCGAGCACGGCACGGCACGCGACCGCCATGAACTCCGCGTCGCTCATCGCACGCCCAACCTCGCGCTCCAGCCGCCGCCGCGCGTCGAGGAAGAGCGCGTACGTCTGCGGCGGCAACTCCATGCGCACGATGCGCGGCTCGAGGTCCGGCTCGGGCCGGTCCGTCGGGCGATCGCCGCGGCGCCGACCACGCACGGCCTGCTCGACCTCGCGCACGGTCAGGCCGTCGATGTGCGCGAGCCACTCGACCTCCGTGTCGGGCGTCGCGACGCGCGTGATCTCGCGGACCGTCGAGAACGACGCGGTGCCCTCCGCCAGCGCGAGCCGGGTCTCGGGCAGCTCCTCGAGCGCCTCCGCCACACGGACCCTGTCGCGTCCCGTGGTCGGCCGGTACCCGAGCGCCCGCTCGAGGTACTCGTCGAACGACCCGTACCCGAGCCGCTTGTGGATCTCCATCCGCTTCGCCACCACGAGCAGACGCGCCTCTTCGGCGTCGAGCGTCGACCGTCGCTCCGCGAGCCGCCGGATCCGCCGATCGATGGTCCTCCAGTCGTCGCCCACGTGGGCGCCGCCGCCCTGCCCCTGCCCCTGCCCCTGCCCCTCGCCGACTTCCTCACCGCTACGCTCCTCGTCGAACATGTTCCCTCCTTCGCGCCCACCACCTCTACCACGGCGTTTTTCGGCCTCACCATTTACCCGTGCCGCGACGATCCGGGTTGTCTCGGCGATTTTCGCCGCCGAGCGCGCGTTCGTTCGCCAGACACGAGGAGAACGCGCGCAGCGATCGATTTCCCGTCGATTCTCGACGACGACGCGCGCGCTCGCGAAGAACACGTCAACAGAAATCGAACCGAGCGTGCCGAGATCTGCAACCCGCCCTGATAGCGGAACGCGACGAAGAGGCGACCGCGCCGGTCACGATATGGGCGGCGGTCACGAACGCCGAGCTCGAGGAGATCGCTACCCCATCGTGACGAAGCGTCGCGGCCGCACGCGCGCTGGCAGCGGCGCAGGGAGCATGGTCGCCATCGGCGGGGACGACGCTGACGCCGCACGTCGAGGCCGGCACGTTCGACTTCGCGTTCGGCGACGAATGAGCCCTCAGCGATACACGGCGTCCACGCCCAGGGCGCGGCGCGCGACCTGCGCGAGCGCGACGTGGGCGTCGTCGGCGAGCTGCTCGACCCAGACGCGGCCACCGCTGGCGGCCAGCGCACGGAGCGCGCGCTCGGACTCGTCGGCCTTGCCGGCGCGCAGCACGAGGCGCGCGCGCAGGGCGGCGAGATCGAAGGCGACCGTCGACGCGGGCTGCGGGCGCGCGCGATCGATCGCGGTGATCGCGTCGGCGATCGCGCCGCGGCGCTCGGCCATGCGCGCGCGCGACCAGGCGACGACGGGCACCTCGCCGGCGCCCTCGCCGAGCCCGCGATCGAGGCGCGCGGCCTCGGCGGCGCGCCCCAGCTCCGACAGCGCGAGCGCGCGCAACGCGTCGCCGCACACGTCGTTGCGGAAGCGGCTCACCGACTCGGCGGCGAGGCAATCGACGACGGCGGACGCGCTACGCAGCCGATCGAGCTGCGCGTACGCGAGCAGGAGCGCACGCGCGGACGCGGCGGCGTGCATGCTGCCGCGCCGGCGATCGCGGATGAAGCGCGCCTCGAGCGCCTGCAGGTTGGCCCAGGCGGCGGGCCCGGGGCGGCGCGTGCCGGTCCAGTCGCCGGGACGCCGGCGGAGGCCGAAGTAGTCGACCGAGAGCGCCGCGCCGGCGAGCACGAGCGTCGCCGCCAGGAGCGGCGGCAGCACGACCCAGCCCGAGACCACGACCGCGCCGGCGCCGACCACCACACCGAGCGCCAGAACGCTCAATGAGAGTGTTCGCCACGGCGCCATCGGACGATGGTAGCCGATCGCGGTATGGTGCCCACATGCTTTCCGTCGCCGAGGCCGCCGCCCGCACCCGGGCGCTCGTGCGCCGGCTGCCGGCGGAGGAGGTGGCCCTCGATGACGCGGCGGGCCGGATCCTCGCCGCCGACGTCGTCGCCACCCGCTCGCTACCCGGCGTGGACAACTCGGCGATGGACGGTTTCGCGGCTCGCTGCGCGGAGTTGCCCGCGACCCTGCCCGTGGTCGCCCACGTGCCGGCGGGGCTCGTCCCCGACCCGCTGCCGCCCGGCAGCGCCGCCCGGATCATGACCGGCGCCCCGCTACCCGAGGGCGCCGACACGGTGGTCATGTTCGAGGACGCGCGCGACGCGGGGGAGACGGTCGAGCTGCCCCCATCGCGCGAGGGCGCCAACATCCGCCGCATGGGCGAGGACATCGCCGCCGGCGAGCGCGCGCTCGACGCGGGCACCCGCCTGGGCTGGGGCGAGATCGCGCTCGCCGCCGCGCTCGGCTGCGCCCGCGTCGCGGTGACGCGGCGACCGGTCGTCGCGATCGTCGCCACCGGCGACGAGCTCGTCGACATCGGCACGGTGCCCGGACCGGGGCAGGTCGTCGACTCGACGGCGCACGCGCTCGCCGCGCACATCGCCGAGGTCGGCGGCGTCGCGCGCCACCTGGGCATCGCGCGCGATCGCGAGGAGGACGTGATCGCGCTCGTCGAGCAGGCGCTCGGGTGCGACCTGGTGCTGACCACCGGCGGCGTGTCGGCGGGAGACCACGACCACGTGCGCTCGGCGCTCGCCGCCGCCGGCGTGCAGCTCGACTTCTGGAAGGTGGCGATGAAGCCGGGCAAGCCGCTCGCCGCCGGGCGCGCCGGACACGTCCCGGTCTTCGCCCTGCCCGGCAACCCGGTGTCGTCGCTGGTCGCGTTCGAGCTGTTCGTGCGGCCGGCGCTGCTCACGATGCTCGGCGCCGCCGGCGTCGACCGGCCGCGCGCGCCGGTGATCCTCCCCGATGGGTACAAGAAGCCGCCCGGTCGCGCGCACTACCTGCGGGCGTGGGTCGTGCGCGACGGCGATCGGCTGGTCGCAGCGCTGCACCCGCAGCAGGGCTCGCACATGCTGACGTCGGTCGTCGGCATCGACGCGCTCGTCGAGATCGAGGCGGGCGGCGGCGACATCGAGCCAGGCGGCACGGCCACCGCGATCCTCCTGCGAGCCGTGTGATGGGCGACGCCGACGAGCATCCCACGCGGTTCACGGTCGCCGACGGCGAGGGCGATCGCATCGATCGGGTCATCGCCCGCCGCTTCCCCGCGTCGAGCCGGCGCAGGGTCACCGACCTCTTCGATGACGGCGCCGTGCGCCTCGACGGCAAGCTGGCGAAGAAGGGCGATCGCGCGCACGCCGGCGCGGTGATCGAGCTCGCGCGCGAGCCGGCGACGCCGGAGGATCTGCGGGTGCAGCCGGATCCCGAGGCCGCCGCGCGCCTCGTGGTCCTCTTCACCGACGACGACGTCGTCATGGTCGCCAAGCCGCCGGGGATGCCGTCGCAGCCGCTCCGCGCCGGCGAGCTCGGCACCGCCGCCGGCGGCGTCATCGCGCTCCACCCCGAGTGCGCGGCCGTCGCCGATGATCCACGCGACGGCGGGCTGCTCCACCGGCTCGACGGCGGCACCTCCGGCGTGCTCGCCGCGGCGCGCTCGCGCGGCGCGTGGCAGGCGCTGCGTGCCGCGTTCGCCGCGCACCAGGTCGACAAGACGTACCTCGCGCTGTGCGATACACCGCCGGTGTCGCGCGCCTGCGACGGCCCGCTCGCCCAGCGCGGCAAGAAGGTCGTCGTCGACCACACGGCGGGCCTCGACGCGCACACGTCGTGGGAGGTCGTGCGCCGCATCGGCGAGCGCGTGCTCCTGCGCTGCACGGCGACCACCGGACGCATGCACCAGGTGCGCGTCCACCTGGCCACGTGCGGCGCGCCGATCGCCGGCGACACGCTCTACGGCGGCCAGCCCCTGCCCGAGCTCGTCGGCTTCTTCCTCCATGCCGAGCGGCTCACGCTGCCCGGCTACCCGACCGTCGAGGCGCCGCTACCGCCGGATCGCGTCGCCGCGCTCGCCGCGCTCGAGCGGTAGCCGCGGCGCCGCGGACACCGACGGCGACGACGACAGCGCCGGCACCAGCGGGTGCCGGCCGGTGACGAGCACCTCGTCGCCGACGCGCGCGACCAGCGCGACCCGGTGCGTGCCGGCCACGCCGCGCAGCTCGACGTCGCGGCGCTCGACGTGGAGCGCGTCGCTGTCGAGCGCCGCCAGCGACGCCGGTTGCGCCAGCGTGCGATCGAGCAACGCGATCTGCTGCCCGCCGCCGACGGTGGCGAGGCGCGACGCGAGGTTCACCGTGCGCCCGAAGAGATCGGCGCGATCGTGGCCGCGCACCAGATACACCGGTCCCTCGTGGACACCGGCGCGGAGCGCCATCGGGATGTGCTCGCCCGCGCCGAGGGCCGCGACGTGCGCCATCATCTCGAGCGACGCGCCGATCGCGTCGCCCGCGGTGGGGAACGACATCAGGAGCCCGTCGCCGAGCGTCTTGATGATCGCGCCGCGGTAGCTGCTGGCGATCCGGGTCGCCGCGCGCCAGTGCTCCTGCACCAGCGCGAACGCGCGCGCGTCGCCGATGCGCTCGTACAGCTCGGTCGAGCCGACGAGGTCGGTGAACGCCACGGCGAGCTGACCGACGGAGAGCTGCATCCCGGCCGCCGGCGCGTCCGCGCTGAACAGGTCGACGAAGTCGGGCAGGGTCATCAGCAGGCGGGCGCGCAGGCGCTCCGCCTCCCAGCCGCCCCGCTCGACGAGGATGCGCACCGGCCGGTCGGTGTCGTTGACCAGGCGCAGGCGGTGCGCGGCGACGTCGGCGGGGGCCGGCGAGGCGGCGATGCGGTCCGCGGTGATCCGCGCCGAGACGCGGCCGTCGGCGGCGCGCGCCTCCGCCGTCACCCGGAGCTGGCGCGCGGTGCCGCGGGCGCGCACGAGCAGCTCGCCGGCCGGCAGCGGACCCACGTCGCGCGTCGTCCGCGGCGGCACGACGACGTAGCCGTGCACGTGCGGCCGCCACGACGGCGAGCTCGCGCAGAACACCTCGCGGCGCACCGGGCGGATCGCCGGGCTCACCGTGAAGGTGGCCTCGACGTGATCGGCGAAGTCGACGTCGTACGAGACGTCACACTCCTCGCAGTGCAACCGCTGCCCCAGCTGATCGAGGCGCGGCGCCACGTCGGCGCCGACGCGGCACACCGGGCAGTTCACCTGCCACTCGAGATCGAAGAGGCCGACCCGCGCCGCATGCAAGAAGCCGCGCACGACCTCGCGCGCATCGGCCTTCCAGGCCCGCGCCACGTCGAACGGGCGGATCGCGATGAGCTGCTCGTCCGGCTGCGTGGTGATGAGCCCGACGATGCGGCGGCGGATCGCGGCGTCGACGGGCGACGCCGCGAACTGCGCGGCGCGCGCCGAGATCGACGCCGCCGGCACGGTGCGATACCGACCGGTCACCAGCCGCGAGACGTGCCCGGAGGCGACCAGCGTGTCCCGCGCCTGCTGCGCCGCGGGCGCGCTCGTCGCGCCGGACGTGGAGGTGGTGCGCTCCGAGGCGACGCGCAGCGTGCGCTCGAGCCCGCGCAGGTAGAGGCGCAAGACGATCGCGAAGCGCAGCCGCACGAGCATGCCGATGAGCCAGCCCAAAGGACCGGACGTCGTCACGCCCGTACGGACGCGGACCCGAGAGCGCAGGCGACGCTCGTCGCCGGGCTCGATCTCGACCTCGAGGAACCCGCGCTGCAGCCGCCGGGCACCGCGCCCGCGAAAGCGTCGCTCCCCCCGCAGGCGCTCCGGGGTCCAGTACTCGCCCTCCTCGGCGAAGTGGATCCGCGTGCCCAGGCTCGTCGCGTGACCGATCCGGGTGCGACTGGTGGGATCACCTGGGTCGAGGAGGTCGTAGGTGTAGGTGGACGAAGACACGCCCACCAGGCGATCCCAGCGGTTGGTGTCGCTGAGGAGGCCGTAGACGACCTCTGGCGACCCCGTCAGCGTCCGCTCGACCGCCACCGCGTGGTCCCGACCTCCTCGTGTCGCCCCCATGGTCGTCACGGGGAAGGTTACGAGTCACTCGGCCGTACGGATCGTCTCGGCTGCCGGTGGAAGCAGCGGCGTGCCCTCCGGACCGATGTCGCGGACCGGAGGCAGCTTGCCCACGGGCCCCGTGATCAGGCGGACATCGCGGCGAAAGGTGAGCCATTGCCATGCCCAGGAGAGGATGACGCTCACGCGGTTGCGGAAGCCGATCACGTAGAAGATGTGGAGCACCCACCAGAACATCCAGGCGAGGAAGCCGTGGTGCTGGGCGCGGCCGATGACGACCACCGCCGAGGTGCGCCCGATCGTCGCCATCGAGCCCTTGTCCTTGTAGCGGAAGGGCGCGCGCGGCTTGCCGGCGAGGTCGCTCTTGATGGTCCGCGCGACGTGGTTGCCGCCCTGCATCGCGCCCTGCGCGACGCCCGGCACCGGCTGGCCGTTGCTCGTCGCCGCCGCCAGATCGCCGACCACGAGGATCTCCGGATGGCCGGGGATCGAGAGGTCGGGCTCGACCTTCACGCGGCCGGCGCCGTCGAGCGGCACGCCGAGCGAGCGCGCGAGCGGCGAGCCCTGGACCCCCGCGGCCCAGAGCACGGTGCGGGTGGCGACGCGCTCGGTGCGGCCGTCGGCGGTCGTGAGCTCGACGCCGTCGGCGTCGATCGCGGTGACCTTGGCGTTCACGCGGACCTCGACCTTGCGCTTCTCGAGCGACCGCTTCGCCGCCTCGGAGAGCCGGGGCGGGTACGTGCCGAGCACGCGGTCGCGACCCTCGACGAGGAGCACCTTCACCTGCGTCGGATCGATGCGGCGGAAGTCGCGCGCCAGCGTGTGCAGGCCGATCTCGCCGAGCGCGCCGGCGAGCTCGACGCCGGTCGCGCCGGCGCCGACGACCACGAACGTGAGCCACGCGCGCTGGGCGGCGTCCTCGTGCTCGCGCTCGGCGGCCTCGTACGCGAGGAAGACGCGGCGCCGGATCTCGAGGGCGTCCTCCACCGACTTGAGGCCGGGGGCGAGCGGCGCCCAGGCGTCCTTGCCGAAGTACGAGTGGGTCGCGCCGGTGGCGACGACGAGGTAGTCGTAGGTGAGCTCGCCGTCGTCGAGGATCACCTTGCGCTCGGCCGGCACGACCTCCCGCGCCTCGCCGAGCAGGACGCGCGCGTTCTGCTGCTTGGTGAGGATGGCGCGGATCGGGTACGCGATGTCGCCCGGGTTGAGCGCGGCGGTCGCGACCTGGTAGAGCAGCGGCTGGAAGAGGTGGTGGTTGCGCCGATCGAGGAGCGTGATCTGCACCGGCGCCCTGGCCAGCGCCTTCGCCGTCCAGAGCCCCCCGAACCCACCACCGAGGATCACCACATGTGGTCGACGCATCACGGCCTCTTTGATGCGTCATTTCACCCGACCGACGCAAGTGAGCGCACGCGCCCTGCTATGCTCCGCACGTGAAGTACGCGATGCGGCTGGGGGCCGCGCTGTCGCTGGTGTGCGCCTCCGCTCCATCCGCGCTCGCCGGCGGCTTCGGCATCCCGGAGATGGGTGTCCGTCGCACCGGCATGGCCGCGATCATCGGCCGTCCCGACGAGCCGGCCGCCGTGTTCCAGAACCCGGCCGGCCTCACCTCGCTGCACGGCCTGCGCCTCTACGCCGGCTTCGGGCTCGCCTTCGTGTCGACCGAGTTCCGGCTGCGGCCGTGGCAGGACAGCGATCGCTTCATCGACGATCCCGTCGACGCCGACGGCTATTACCCGGCGCAGAAGCCGACGCGCGCGATGGGCGCGATCCCGATGCTGGTCGCGACCATGCCGCTCTGGAACGACCGCCTCTTCGGCGCGTTCTCGCTGTACGTGTCGAACGCGACCGGCGCGCAGTTCAACCGCGACGCGGTCACGCACTACCACCTGATCGACGGCTACGTCGTCGCGCCGCAGGCGTCGATCACGCTCGCGTACAAGGTGACGCCGACCTTGTCGGTCGGCGGCAGCCTCGGCGTCATCAACCCGCGCGTCCACGGACAGCGCTACGTGTTCCCGGTGGTGAACGGCACCGACGTCAGCAACCTCGTCGGCAGCGAGCCCGAGCTGACGCTCGACGGCAGCGACTGGCGGCCGACGTGGAATCTGGGCGTCTACGCCGCGCCCGCGCCCGGGCTCACGCTCGGCGCCGCGATCATCGGCCGCGTCGACGCCCAGCTCCAGGGGCCGATCACGGTGGTCTACTCCGACGACGCGGCCCAGCCCGATCGCCTCGAAGGCCGGCACTCGACCGAGCTGCTCCTGCCGTGGACGTTCCACCTCGGCGCCAACTACGACGTCACGCCGAACGTCGAGGTCGGCGCCGAGCTGCGCTACTGGCTCTACCGCCAGTACGACCGCCAGTACACGCAGGTCGAGAACATCTTCCTCGTGAGCGAGCTCGAGACCGTGAAGGACTACGACGACTCGTGGCAGGTCTCGGGCGGCGTGCGCGTGCACGACCTGCCGCAGGCGCCGCGGCTCGAGGCGATGCTCGGCACCCACTACGACCGCACGCCGGCGCCGGCGCGCACGGTCACGCTCGACCAGCCGACGTTCTCGCACATCGGGCTCCACTCGGGCGTGCGCTGGACGCAGGGCCGCTACCGGCTCGCGGCGACGTACATCCACTACTGGTACGACATCCCGACGATCGAGGACAGCATCACCTCGCCGCCATCCAACATCCAGGGCGACGGTGCCAACGACATCTTCACCCTGGCCGTCGAGGCGACCATCCCGTGAGCGAGTCGATCGAGGAGCGGCTGGCGGCCGCGCGCGCCGCGCGCAAGGAGCAGGCGTGGGTCGCGCAGCGCCTCGCCGACGCGCGCGCCGATCGCCAGCGCGTGTCGACGCACCTCGAGGCCACCAAGGTGCTCGTCGCGTCCGAGCAGGCCGACGTCGATCGCCTGGCGCGCGGCGTGGGCGGCCTGTTCCGCCGGGTGTTCGCAGGGCGAGACGACCTCACGCGCGAGCAACGGGAGCTGGCGGCGGCCAAGCTCCAGCACGAGGCGCTCGAGGACGAGCGGCGCGCGATCGACGCTGACATCTCGCAGCTCGAGCAACGCGCCGCCGCGGTCGCCGGCGCCGACGCGAAGTACCAGGCGGTGCTGGCCGAGGTCGAGACCCGGGTCGCCGCCGGTGACCCCGAGCTCCGCGAGGATCTCATCGCGCTCGCCGAGACCGACGGCAAGGTGCGGGCGGCGCGCCGCGAGCTGGCCGAGGCCGTGGCCGCGGGGCGCGCGGCGCACGATGCGCTCGTCCTCGTGCAGCAGGCCGTGTCGAGCTCGCGGCGGGCGCAGCTCGCGAGCGACCACGGCTCGATGCTGGCGGACGACCTCGGCGTGGGCCTCCTGTCGTCGACGGCGATCGACCTCTCCGAGCAAGCCGTCCACGAGGGCCTGCGCGCGCAGATCGCGGCGGCGCAGCACGCGCTGCTCACCTTCCAGCGCGAGTGCAAGGACGTCGCGCGCGACGCCGGCATCGAGGGCGTCAACCTGTCGCCGATGCCCGGGCTGGCCGGGATGGTCGCGCGCGATCTCGTGTGGAGCACGCAGTACGCCATCGACGACGTGGGCGCCGAGGTCGAGCTCCTCTCGTCGTACGTGGCCACGACGACGATGGAGCTGCGCGCGCGGGATCGCGAGCTCCAGAAGGGGCAGGCCGACGTGCTCGAGATGCGCGCGGCCATCCTCGATCCGGCCCGCGAACGGCTGTGAGGTACATTCGCGCCATGCGTCGCTCGCTCCTCCCCGCGCTCGTCCTCGTGGCGTGCGGTGGCTCCTCCGCCGCGCCGCCTCCGGTGACGCCCACCACGTCGTCCCCGCCGGCGGCGCCCGGCGCCGAGGAGGTCTCGTTCCTGGCCGACGACGGCGTGACCATCACCGGCTCGTACTACGCCCCGGCGAGCGCGACCGAGCGCTGCGCCGTGCTCGTCCACCAGCTGTCGTCGACCCGCGCCGAGTACCAGCCGGTGATCGAGCGCATCGGCGGGGCGATGCACGTCGTCGCCATCGACATGCGCGGCCACGGCGCGAGCACGCGCGGCGCCGACGGCGCGACCATCACGTGGAAGATGTTCGAGACCGCGGACTGGGAGAAGGTGGAGGGCGACGTGGGCAAGGCGATGGAGCTCCTCGCCGCCAAGGGCGCGGGCGACGCCTGCGTGCTCGTCGGCTCGTCGATCGGCAGCTCGGCGGTCCTGCGCTACGCGGGCGCGAACCCGGACAAGGCGCGCGCGCTCGTCCTCCTGTCGCCGGGCGTCGCGTACCGCGGGGTCAAGACACCCGACGCCGCGCGCGCGAGCCGGGCGCCGGTGCTCGTCGTCCACAGCCAGGAGAACGGCGCGGCCGACGCCGCGGGGGCGCTCGCCGGCATCTGGCGCGACGCGACACCGCCGGTCGCGGTGGAGGTCATCGCCGATCCGGGCGACGCACACGGGATGCGGATCGTGAGCGGCGATCCGGCGATCCTCGAGCGGGTGGTCACCTTCATCGTCGAGCCTCGGTCATGAGCGCACGCCGACGGATCCCCGAGACCGGGCGCCCCGCCGACGCCGTCCTCGACGAGCTCGCCGCGATGAAGCAGCCCGACGCCGACTGGCGCGGCGGCCGCGTCTTCTCGCTCGTCTATCACGCCGGCGAGGCGCACGAGCGCCTGCTCCAGCGGGCGCACGCGCTGTTCGCCAGCGCCAACCTCCTCAACCCGATGGCGTTCCAGAGCCTGCGCCGCATGGAGGCCGAGATCACGCAGATGGTCGCCGGGCTCTTCAACGGCCCCGACGCCGCGGTCGGCACGGTGACCTCCGGCGGCACGGAGTCGATCCTGTGCGCGGTCGCGACCTATCGCGAGCACGCGCGCGCGAAGCGTCCGTGGATCCGGCGCCCGCAGATCGTCGCGCCGCGCACGATCCACCCCGCGTTCGACAAGGCGGCCCACTGGTTCGGCGTCGAGCTCAAGAAGGTCGACGTCGACGACGAGCAGCGCGCGCGCCCGGAAGCGATGGCGCGCGCGATCGGCCGCCGCACCATCGCGATCGCCGCCTCGGCGCCGCAGTACCCGCACGGCACGATCGATCCGATCGAGGAGCTCGGCGAGATCGCCGCCCGCCACGGGCTCCCGCTCCACGTCGACGCGTGCGTCGGTGGCTTCCTCTTGCCGTGGCTCGAGCGCCTGGGCCGACCGATCCCGCGATGGGACTTCCGCGTGCCTGCGGTGACGTCGATCTCCGCCGACCTCCACAAGTACGGCTACGCCGGCAAGGGCGCGTCGACCCTCACCTGGCGCGACATGACGTGGATGCGGCACCAGTTCTTCGTCGCCACCGACTTCCCGGGGGGCATCTACGTGTCACCGACGATGATCGGCACGCGCCCCGGTGGCCCGCTCGCCGCGGCGTGGGCCGCGCTAGAGACGCAGGGCGAGGACGGATACCTCGCGCTGACTCGCGCCGCGCTCGAGGCGGCGGATCGCATCCGCGCCGGCGTCGCCGCCATCCCCGGGCTCCAGCTCCTCGGCCGCCCCGACACCACGATCGTCGCCTGGGGCGCGGCGCCGGGCGGCCCCGACCTCTACGCCATCGCCGATCGCCTCGAGGCCCGCGGCTGGTCGGTCGACCGGACCCAGCACCCGGCGGGTGTCCACCTGACGGTCACCGCCAACCACCTCGAGATCGCCGACGAGTACGTCCGCGACGTGCGCGCCGCCGCCGACGAGGTGCGCGCCGATCCGTCGCTGGCGCGGGCGCCGGTGGCGGCGATGTACGGGATGATGGCGAAGATCCCGGTGCGCGGCCTGGTGAAGCGCGGGGTGCGCCAGCTCTTCGAGAAGATGTATGCGCCCGGCGTCGTCGTGCCCGACGCCACCGCCCCCGCCGACGACGCCGTCGGGCGGATGCTCGACAAGCACGGCGCCAAGATCGACGCCGTGCTCGATCAGGTCGGCAAGCTGCGCACGCGGCTGAAACGGAGCTGAGCATGCGATTCGCGTACGCGCGCATCATGCAGGAGACCAACGCGCTGTCGCCCGTGGTGACGACGCTCCACGACTTCGAGAGCGCCCACTACCTCACCGGCGACGCGCTGGCGACGGCGGTCGGCCCCGGCGGCTACGAGCTCGCGGGCTTCTTCAAGAAGGCGGAGCTCGCCGGGTTCGTCGACGGCGTCAGGAAGCACGCGCCCGGCGCGCTCACCGTGCCGCTCCTCTCGGCGTGGGCCTCGTCGTCGGGCCCGCTGACCCGCGCCTGCTTCGACACGTTGCGCGAGCGGCTCACCGACGGCCTCCGCGCGCAGCGCGCCCGCGGCCTCGACGGGGTCTACCTCTGCATCCACGGCGCGATGGGCGTCGAGGGCGTGCGCGATCCCGAGACCCAGCTGCTGCGCGACGCGCGCGAGGCCGCCGGCGGCGTCCCGGTCGTCACCACGCACGATCTACACGGCAACCTGACCCGCGAGCGGGTCGCCGCCGCCGACGCGATCGTCGCGTACGGCACCAACCCGCACCGCGATCACGCACGCGTCGGCAGGAAGGCCGCCGAGCTCCTCGCCGGCATCACCGCCGGCAAGCTGCGGCCGGCGACCGCGTGGCGTTCGCTGCCGCTCCTGCTCGGCGGCGGCCGGACGATCGACTTTCTGCCGCCCATGCGCGCCGTCTTCCGCCGCATGCGCGCGGCCGAGCGCAAGGGCGAGTGCGTCGCGGCATCGACGTTCATGGTCCACCCGTGGAACGACGACCCGGCGCTGGGGTGGTCGACGATCGTCCACACCAACGACGATCAGGCCGCCGCCGACCGGCTCGCCGAGGAGCTGGCCCAGATGTGCTGGGAGCGGCGCCACGAGCAGCCGCCCACGTTCGCCGCGCCGTCCGACGCGATCGCGCAGGCCCGCAAGGCGCGGCTCCGCCGCAAGGTCGGCGTGGTCACGATGGCCGACGCCTCCGACGTGGTGACCGCCGGCGCCCCCGGCGACTCGACCCACCTGCTGCGGGCGTTGCTCGAGGACGGCGGCGATCTCGTCACCTACGCGGCGGTCCGGGATCCGGACGCGATCGAGACGCTGTGGCCGCACGCGCCCGGCGACGAGGTCCGCCTCGAGGTCGGCGGCAAGCTCGACCCCACGTCGAGCACGCCGCTGCCGGTGCGCGGCAACGTCGTCAGCAAGCACCAGCTCGTCGGCTTCCTGCGCGTGGTCGTCCTCGCCGTCGACCACCTGCGCCTGGTCATCACCGAGGGGCCGGCGATGGTGATGAAGCCGTCCTTCTACACCGACGTCGGCCTCGACATCTGGAAGGCCGACGTGGTCGTGGTGAAGAACTTCTTCCCGTTCCTGCTCTTCTTCCTGCCGTACAACCGCAAGACGATCTTCGTGCGGACGCGCGGCGTCACCGACTTCGACGCCGCTTACCGGCTCGCCTTCGACGGGCCCATGCACCCGCGCGACGCGGTCGACGACTGGCGACCACGCGACCGCGCGCGGCGCGCGCCCTGACTCAGAACTCCTTGCGGCAGGTCGCGCTGCAGCCGTCGCCGTCGATGTTGTTGCCGTCGTCGCACTGCTCGCCGAACTCGACGCGGACCTTGCCACCGCCGTCTTCGATCGAGCCGGCGGCGCAGAGGTTCTCCTCATGTCCGGCGGAGCCGCTCGGACCGTCCTGATCGAACACGGTGAAGACGTGCTCGCCGTACTGGTCGAGGACCGAAACCTCGGCCCAGGCAAGGAGCGTGGCGCCGGGCGCCGCGACCTCGAAGTCGACCGCGCCCGAGATCATCGTCAGCACCGAGGGGTCCGTGAAGCGCACGCTGCGGATGCCTGGCATGCAGGTGCACGGCGAGCCGGCGATGGTGCGGACGACCTCCTGGCCCTGCACCCGGAACACGAGCTCGTTCGAACCCGAGCAGGAGGTCGCGAGCCAGCGCAGCTCGAGCTGCTGCGCGACGGGCGACGAGACCTCGCCGTTGCCGCACTCCGGCTTGAAGATCTGGTCGAACAGCGGTTCGTCGGCGGCGGCGGCCCGATCGCCGCTGGCCAGCGCTTCCTCACCGTCGGTGTCGGTCTCGATGTCGGCCCCCGTGACACATCCACCGAGCAGGGCGAGGGAGAGGACGATCCGTGCCTTCATCTTGTGGTGCCTCCTTACCTGGTCGCTTCGACCACCAACGCGTCCCGTGAAGAGATAAAGTGCGACCGCACATGTCGCACACGTGGCACTTCTTCCGCGCGGGGGGCGTGGACCAGGTCAGCCTGCGCAATGGCGCAGATCTGCTCGCGTTACCGAACCTCGACCAGAAGCTCTGGGTGGCGCTGGCCATGCCCTCCACGGGCGTCGACGTCGACCCGCGCACGCTCGAGCTCCTCGATCACGATGGGGACGGACGGGTCCGCGTCCCGGACATCATCGACGCGGTGAAGTGGATCGGCGCCACCTGGAAGTCGGCCGACGACGTGCTGAAGGGCGGCGACTCGCTCGCCCTGTCGGCGATCAAGGACGCCAGCGTGGAGACCACGGCGAAGCGGATCCTCGCCGATCTCGGCAAGCAGGACGCGACCTCGATCTCCGTCGCCGAGGTGAGCGGGGTCGTGGAGGCGTTCGCCAGCACGCGCCTGAACGGCGACGGCGTCATCATCCCCGAGACCGCCGACGACGCCGACGTGAAGCAGGCGATCGAGGAGATCATCGCCGGCGCCGGGTCGGTCACCGACCGCAGCGGCAAGCCGGGGATCGATCAGGCGAAGGCCGACGCGTTCTTCGCCGACGTCGACAAGCTCGCGGCGTGGATCGCGGACGGCGAGCGACACCGTTCGCTCGGGGACGCCACGGCAGCGGCGGCCGACGCGCTCGCCGCGATCAAGGCCAAGCTCGACGACTACTTCGCGCGCGTCCAGCTGGCGGCGTTCGATGCGCGCGCCGCCTCCGCGCTCAACAGCCAGGAGCCGGAGCTCGTGATGCTGGGCGGCAAGCTCCTCTCGGCCACCCACGAGGAGATCGCGCGGTTGCCGCTCGCGCGCATCGAGGCCGGGAAGGCCGCGCCGCTCGAGGGCCCGGTGAACCCGGCGTGGGCCGCCGCGCTCGTGACGTTCCGCGACGCCGCGGTGACGCCGATCCTCGGCGCCCGCGTGCACCTCACCGCCGACGACTACGCGAAGGTGACGACGAAGCTCGCCGGCTACGTCGCGTGGCGCGCCGCACGCCCCCAGACGACCGCCGACAAGCTCGACGAGGCGCGCATCGCGGCGCTGGCCGGCGGCACGCACCGCGCCGAGATCACCAGGCTCATCGCCGCCGACAAGGCGCTCGAGCCCGAGTACAGCCGGATCGTCTCGGTCGAGAAGCTCCTGCGCATCCAGCGCGACTTCGGCCGCGTCGTGCGCAACTTCGTCAACTTCTCCGACTTCTACGCGAAGCGCGATGGCGCCTTCCAGGCCGGCACGCTCTACCTCGACGGCCGCGCCTTCGAGCTGGTGGTGCCCGTCGCCGACGCGGCCAAGCACAGCGTCCTCGCCGCGATGTCGTCGGCGTACCTCGCCTACTGCGAGATCACGCGGGCGGGCGTGAAGAAGTCGATCGCCGTCGCCATCACCAACGGCGACGGCGACAACATCTTCGTCGGCCGGAACGGCGTCTTCTACGATCGTGACGGCAAGGACTGGGACGCCACCGTCTCGAAGATCGTCACCAACCCGATCAGCGTCCGCCAGGCGTTCTGGTCCCCCTACAAGAAGCTCGTCCGCCTCGTCGAGGAGCAGATCAACAAGCGCGCGGCCGAGGCCGAGAGCAGATCCAACGCGCGGATCGACAGCGCCGCGAGCAAGGTCGCGACCGTCGACCAGAGGGCGATGCCCGTGCCCGCACCCGACGCCGACGCGCCGCTGGCCGACGACACGCCCGCGGCCGCCAAGGGCACGCCCAAGAAGGCCCTGGACATCGGCCTCATCGCGGTCATCTCGCTCGCGATCGGCGCGGTCGTCGGCGCGCTCGGCGGCCTCATCGCCCTCCTCGTCAGCCTCGGCGTGTGGATGCCCCTGGGCGTCGCGGGCATCCTCCTCGCGATCAGCGGGCCCTCGATGCTCCTCGCCTGGATGAAGCTCCGCCAGCGCAACCTGGGCCCGATCCTCGACGCGAACGGGTGGGCGGTGAACACCCGCGCCCGGGTCAACGTCGCCTTCGGCGCCGCCCTCACCCGGCTCGCGGTCCTCCCCGAGGACGCGACGCGCTCGCTCGATGACCCGTTCGCCGACAAGCGCCGCCCGTGGAAGCTCTACGTCTTCCTCCTGGTCCTGCTCGTCGTCGCGGCGACCTGGTACGCGGGCAAGCTCGACCGGTACCTCCCGGAGCCCGTGGAGAGCGGCACCGTCCTGGGCAAGCACGCGCCGATCAACAATCCATGAGAGAACATCGCTCATTGTTCAAGGAAGGCCTCGGGCGTCAGGCGTCAGGATGCCTTCCTTGCAGGATGAGCGCCTCGACGTCGGACATAGGCCGGCGAACGACGGTGTGCGTTAGGAGCAAGTGATGCGTTCGCAGAAGAGCCTCCGTGCCGTGGCGCTCGTCACGGTCGTCCAGTTCCTCGCCCTGTCATGCGGCGGCAAGCAGACCCCGGTCGGTGGTGGCGGCACCACGGTCGCCCAGCCCGGCGGCCAGCCGCTGGTCCAGACCGGCGACGCGCCCAAGGGCCTCACGATGCGGCTATCGGACGGCAAGCAGGGTCCGCCGGCCGCAGATCGCTCCACGCTCGCGCCGGCGACGCCGCTCGGCGACGCGGACGTGGCCGCGCTGCTCGCGCGCCTCACGCCGGTCAAGGTCGATCCCGACGACAGGAAGGCGTTCGCGCTGCGCGATCGCTCCACGCCGCCGCCCCGCACCGGCAAGACGATCAAGGACAGGTTCCCCGGTCCTGGCACGACGAGCGCGCCATCGTCTCCTCCGGGCACCGCCGACGTCGGCAAGCCGCTCGAGGTCATCCGCTACGCTCCCGAGGGCGATGTCCCGGTCGTCCCGATGGCGACCATCACGTTCTCGCAGCCGATGGTGGCGGTGACGTCGCAGGACGACGCCGCCAAGGTCGTGCCGGCGATCATGACCCCCACGCCCAAGGGGCGCTGGCGCTGGCTCGGCACCAAGACCCTCGTGTTCGATCCCGAGGTCCGCTTCCCGCACGCGACGACGTACACGATCGAGATCCCGGCGGGCACGACGTCGGCCACCGGCAACGTGCTGGCCGCGGCCAAGAAGTTCACGTTCACCACGCCCACGCCGCGGTTGATCTCGTCGTGGCCGAACCACGGCCCGCAGCAGCTCGACGCGCCCATGTTCGTCCTCTTCGATCAGAAGATCGATCCGGCGGCGGTGCTGGCGACGGTCAAGGTCGAGGCCGCCGGCACGAGGTACGGCGTGCGACTGCTCACCGACGACGAGATCGAGAAGCACCAGACGATGAAGGGCCTCGTCGCCGCGGCGAAGAAGAACGAGCAGGACGGCCGCTGGATCGCGTTCCGCGCCGAGCGCGCGTTCCCCAAGGACACGAACGTCGAGATCAAGATCGGCCCCGGCACGCCGTCGGCCGAGGGCCCGAACAGGACCAAGGACACCCAGGCGTTCGCGTTCGAAACCTACCCGCCCCTGCGCATCGTCCGCGCCGAGTGCGGCTGGGGCGAGTGCCCGCCGGGCGCGCCCTTCACGATCGAGCTGAACAACCCGCTCGCCGCCGACAAGTGGACCGACGCGAACGTCACGCTCGCGCCCGACCTGCCACGCAAGAAGGTGATCCAGTCCGGCAACTACGTCACGATCCAGGGCCCGACCAAGGCGCTGACCACGTACAAGGCCACCCTCTCGGCCAGCGTGACCGACGAGTTCGGTCAGACGCTGGGCAAGGACGCCGAGCTGGTGTGGAAGGTCGGCAAGGCGTACCCGAACTTCTACGGCCCGTCGGGGATGATCGCGCTCGATCCGGCGGCGAAGAAGCCGACGCTCGACGTGTTCACCACCAACTACGACGGCCTCAAGGTCCAGCTCTACGAGGTGAAGCCGACCGACTGGGACGCGTTCGGCTACTACATGCAGCACCAGTGGGAGCGCAAGAAGCCCAGGGTCCCGGGCAAGAAGGTGATGGACGAGCTCGTCCGTGTCGGCGGCAAGGCCGAGGAGCTGGTCGAGACCAAGATCGACCTGGCGCGCGCGCTCGGCAAGGGCGGCCTCGGCCACGTGATCGCGATCGTCGAGCCGTCGCCGTGGCGCGAGCGCTACGAGCCGCCGCGCATCATCACGTGGGTGCAGTCGACGCGCATCGGCCTCGACGCCGCGGTCGACGCCACCGACATGAAGGCGTGGGTCAACCGCCTCTCCGACGGCGCGCCGATGGGCGGCGTCGAGGTGACGATGATGCCGTGGGGCCTGACCGCGAAGAGCGACGACACCGGCATCGCGACCTTCGCCCTGTCGTCGACGTCGAAGAAGGGCGCCAACTTCCTCGTCGCCCGGCACGGTGACGACGTCGCGTTCCTGCCCGACGACTACGGCTGGTACGGCGAGTACGGCCAGTGGCAGAAGCAGGACCGCAACAACACGCTCGCCTGGCACATCGCCGACGACCGGCAGATGTACAAGCCGGGCGAGAAGGTCCACCTGAAGGGCTGGATGCGCATCTTCCAGAACCAGAAGGGCGGCGACATCGGCGGCGTCGCCGGGCAGGTGTCGGCGGTCGACTACCGTGTCGTCGATCCCGTCGGCAACGAGCTGACCAAGGGCTCGGTCGCGGTGACGACGCTCGGCGGCTTCGACGTCGAGTTCACGCTGCCCAAGACGCCCAACCTCGGCCACGCGTCGATCTACTTCGAGGCGAAGGGCCGGATGAAGGGCAACGCCTACCACGGCTTCCAGATCCAGGAGTTCCGCACGCCCGAGTACGAGGTCAGCGCGGAGGCGAGCCAGGGCCCCCACATGATCGGCGGGGGCGCCGACGTGACGGTCAAGGCGAGCTACTTCGCCGGCGGCGGCCTCCAGGGCGCCGACGTCAACTGGTACGTCACCGCCAGCGAGACGACGTACACGCCGCCCAACCGCGAGGAGTGGACGTTCGGCGTGTGGACGCCGTGGTGGGGCTGGCACCGCGGCTGGTGGGAGGGCGACGAGACCTACGTGGCGCCGAAGACGTGGAGCCACACCGCCAAGACCGACGCGACGGGCGCGCACGTCTTGCACTTCGACTTCGTCAGCGCCAACCCGCCGCTGCCCATGAACGTGTCGGCGAACGCGTCGGTGACCGACGTGAACCGGCAGCAGTGGAGCGCGAACTCGACCCTGCTCGTCCACCCGTCGAGCCTCTACGTCGGCCTCAAGACCGGCAAGCCGTTCGTCGACAAGGGGCAGCCGATCGAGGTCGCCGCCATCGCCGTCGATCTCGACGGCAAGGCGATCACCGGCCGGCAGCTCGACATCTCGAGCGTGCGCCTCGACTGGGACTACGAGCACGGCAAGTACGTGCAGAAGGAGCTCGACCCGCAGTCGTGCACGCCGACCTCGACGGCCGACGCCGTCACCTGCGAGTTCGCGACGGCGGAGGGCGGTCAGTACCGCATCCGCGCGCTCGTCGCCGATGATCAGGGCCGCGCCAACAAGACCGAGCTCACGGTGTGGGTATCCGGTGGCGACACGCCGCCCGCGCGCGAGGTGCAGCAGGAGCTCGCGCAGCTCATCCCGGATCGGAAGGAGTACAAGCACGGCGACACCGCCGAGATCCTCGTGCAGGCGCCCTTCTATCCCGCCGAGGGCATCCTCAGCGTGCGCCGCAGCGGCCTGCTCACGACCGAGCGCTTCACCATGAAGGGCCCGACCCAGACGGTGAAGGTGCCGATCGTCGACTCGCACACGCCCAACGTGTACGTCCAGGTCGATCTCATCGGCGCGGCCGTGCGCCCCGACGACAAGGGCAAGCCCGACACGTCGTTGCCGCGACGTCCGGCGTACGCGAGCGGTCAGCTCAACCTGCCGGTGCCGCCCAAGCTGCGCACGCTCGACGTCGTCGTCACGCCCAAGGCCAAGAAGGTGAGCCCGGGCGCGCCGGCGCGCTTCGACGTCGTCGTGAAGGACGCGAGCGGCAAGCCGGTGCCCGGCGCCGAGGTCGCGCTCATCGTCGTCGACGAGGCGGTGCTGTCCCTCACCGGCTACCAGTTCGCGAACCCGATCAACTCGTTCTACGGCCAGCGCGGCTCCGACACGCGCGATCACCACCTGCGCGGCTACGTGAAGCTGGCGCAGCCCGACGCTGGCCTGCTCGCCGGCAACACCGGCGGCGCCGCCGGTGGCGACGGTGACTTCGCCACGGCCACCGCGGACGTCGCCGAGTCCTCGGGCGCGATGAACGGCGGCGGTGGACGCACGCGCGGCGCCGCGCCGCCGCCGCCGATGTCGCCCGCGCCGGCGCGCGCGGAGATGAAGAACGCCGAGAAGCAGCTCGCGCAGCCGATCGCCGGGCTCCCGGGCCAGGGCCAGGGCGGTCAGGTGCCCGGCGGCGCCGCGATCGCCGTGCGCACCAAGTTCGATCCGCTCGCCGCGTTCTCGCCGCAGGTCAAGACCGGCGCCGATGGGCGCGCCGCGGTCGACGTGACGATGCCCGACAACCTGACGCGCTACCGCGTGGTCGCGCTCGCCGCGTCGGGCGAGAAGAACTTCGGCAAGGGCGAGAACGCGATCACCGCGCGCCTGCCGCTGATGGTGCGCCCGTCGCCGCCGCGCTTCCTCAACTTCGGCGACACCTTCGAGCTCCCGGTCGTCCTGCAGAACCAGACCGACGCCCCGATGGAGGTGAAGGTCGCGGTGCGCGCGACCAACGCCGCGGTCACGAAGGGCGCCGGCCGCCTGGTCAAGGTGCCCGCCAACGACCGCGTCGAGGTGCGGTTCCCCGCGGCCGCCGAGATGCCCGGCACCGCGCGCTTCCAGCTCGCCGCCACCGCCGGCGCAGCCGCCGACGCGGCCGAGGTCGCGCTGCCGGTGTGGACGCCGGCGACCACCGAGGCGTTCGCCACCTATGGCCAGATCGACTCGGGCGCCATCAAGCAGCCCGTCTCGCTGCCCGGCAAGGTCGTCACCGAGTTCGGCGGCGTCGAGGTCGAGACCAGCTCGACCCAGCTGCAGGCGCTCACCGACGCCTTCCTCTACCTGGTCTCGTACCCGTTCGAGTGCAGCGAGCAGCTCAGCTCGCGCATCGCCGGCATCGCGGCCCTGCGCGACGTGCTCACCGCGTTCAAGGCCAGGGACCTGCCGTCCAAGGCCGCGCTCGAGGCGAAGGTCGGAGAGGACCTCGAGCGCCTGTACGCGATGCAGAACCACGACGGCGGCTTCCCGTTCTGGCAGCGCGGGTACGAATCGTGGCCATACCTGACCGTGCACGTCACCAACGCCATGGTGCGCGCCAAGGCCAAGGGCTTCACCGTCGAGAAGGCCGCGCTCGACCAGGCGCTCCAGTACCTGAAGACGATCGAGCGCCGCTACCCGCACTACTACCCGGAGGAGGTGAAGCGCACGATCACGTCGTACGCCCTCTACACCCGCATGCTCGCCGGTGACCGCGACGTCCCGCGCGCCCAGGGCCTCATCAAGGAGGCGGGCGGCGTCGACAAGCTGTCGATGGAGGCGGTGGGCTGGCTCCTCGGCGTCGTGGCCGGCCAGGCCGACGCGGCGACCGAGCGCGCGGCGATCCTGCGCCACCTCGACAACAAGGTGAGCGAGACCGCGGCCGCGGCCAACTTCACGACCAGCTACCGCGACGGCGCGCACCTCCTGCTGGCGTCGAACCGTCGCGTCGACGCGATCATCCTCGAGTCGCTCATCGCCGAGAAGCGCACGAGCGACCTCATCCCCAAGATCGTCGTCGGGCTCCTCGGTCACAAGAAGGCCGGCAAGTGGGCCAACACCCAGGAGAACGTGTTCGTGCTCTTCGCCCTCGACCTCTACTTCCACGAGTTCGAGAAGGTGACGCCCGACTTCGTCGCCCGCGTGTGGCTCGGCGACGCCTACGCCGGCGAGCACGCCTTCCGCGGCCGCACCACCGACCGCCATGCCATCGACATCCCCATGGCCGAGGTCGCGAAGCGCGCCGGCGCGGCGCCGGCGGATCTGATCATCCAGAAGGACGGCGCCGGGCGGCTCTACTACCGCATCGGCATGACCTACGCGCCGGCCGATCTCAAGCTCGCCGCCGCCGACTACGGCTTCGCCGTCGTGCGCAGGTACGAGCCCATCGACGACGAGAAGGACGTCAAGCGCGACGCCGACGGCACGTGGCGCATCAAGGCCGGCGCGCGCGTGCGCGTGCGCCTCTCCATGGTCGCGGAGAACCGCCGCTACCACGTCGCGCTCGTCGATCCGCTGCCCGCGGGGCTCGAGCCGATGAACCCGGCGCTCGCCGTCACCGGCCCGATCCCGCAGGACCCGTCGGCGCAGAAGTCGGGCGGCCCGTACTGGTGGTGGTCGCGCACCTGGTACGAGCACCAGAACATGCGCGACGAGCGCGTCGAGGCGTTCACGTCCCTCCTCTGGGAGGGCGTGCACGAGTACACCTACGTCGCGCGCGCGACCACGCCCGGCAACTTCGTGGTGCCGCCGTCCAAGGCCGAGGAGATGTACTTCCCCGAGACCTTCGGCCGCTCGGCCAGCGACCGCGTCATCGTCGAGTAGCGGTGACGCGGTCGTCGGCGACCGGCTGGACCAGGCGACCGATCGGCACGAGCTCCAGGTTGAGGCCGCCCGGGTACCAGTAGCTGGTATCCATGCCGTAGCCGTAGACCTGGATGCCGAACGGCATCGTGCCCGTGATCGAGTGGTTGCCGTCGCCGAGGGGACCGTTGCCGAGCGGGGTCACGCGCGCGAGCGCATACCCGGTCGCGCCGATCGGTGTGAAGTTGGTGACCGCCACGCCGTCGAGCATGACGGTGGCGCCGACCGGCGCCGTGATGTCGACGTAGTTGGTCGTGTAGTTGATCGGCGCGTGGAAGAGGTAGAAGCTGCGGTACTGCTCGACCGGGACGGCGAGGGCGATGTCCGGATCGCCGGTTCCCCCGCCGGTCGACGAGCCCTGCCCGTACTGCGCGACCAGCACCTTGTGGTTGGCGGTGATCATGTAGCTCGCGGCCTGGCGCGCGATCTGGACGAAGTCGCCCGGGTTGGCGATCGCCGTGGGCGCGCCCGCCTGCGGCGGATCGTACGTGAGCGTCGTGTTGGGCTGGGTCGCGACGATGCGCACGTGCTGCTGCTTGCCGTTGGGGAGCGACGTCACCGCCGGGGCGTTGACGATGTAGCGGTTGGAGAGCGCGTCGACGGGGAACATCGACTCCTCGAGGTGATCGCAGTAGCCGGCGCCGTCGGGGATGTTGGCGCAGTAGTGGGCGCCGATGACCTGCACCGGCTTGTCCGAGGTGACGTACGAGCCGGTCAGGTCGGAGGCCGCGGTGCCGAGCTGCAGGACGTCGCCCTTGCCCAGGGTGACCATCTGCGGCGTGCCGGCGGTGAACGCAGGCGCGCCGCCCTCGGCGACGGTGTTCGCCCGGGTCGTGATCGTGACGTTCGTGAGGTCCTGGTACGCGGTCACCGCGAGAAGGCTCGGCGACAGGTTGCCGGTCTGTTGCCAGGTGGCGACGTAGTACTCGTTGCGCCACGCGTTGGACGGGAACAGGAGCGACGCGTCGTTGGTGTAGGAGTTCTCGGGCGCCCCCGGCTTGAAGTAGTCGAGCGCGTTGAACTGGTAGACGGTGACCGGGACCTTCGAGCGCAGGTGGTAGGCGCCGGCGTTGGCGCGCGACGAGTTGGGGTGGGGAGGCGAGTTCGGTGGTCCCGCGCAGTTCTGCCAGCTGTTGCCGAGGCACAGCTTGAGCGCCGCCACCCACGGCAGGCGCCGGATGGCGACGCTGTTGGCGGCGACCGTGAAGACGTCGGGCGACGCGAGCGCGCCGCCGTCGATCGTCACCTCGGCGGGCGTCGACGTCGTGTTGGAGACGGCGACGGCGAAGTCGTAGAACTGCGACACCATGTTGCCGGTGACGGTCGGCCAGTAGTCGCAGCCGACGTACGACTCGCCGAGCGCGATCGGCGAGCACGCGCCCTCGCAGACGCCCGCCGGCCCGCAGCTCATGCCCTGCACCGGGTCGCAGTACACGTCGACATAGCCCGACCCGTCGGAGCGGCACGCGCTCGAGATGTCGCCGTTGCACGTGCCGGTGTTGGGCACGCACACGACGCAGCCGAGCGTCGCGTCGCACGCCATCGGGCAGGTCTGCGAGTCGGCGAAGGTGCCGTCCTGGCAGGTCTGCAAGACGTTGCCGTCGCAGCGCTGCTGACCGGCGCTGCAGGTGCTGGGGCCGTCGTCGTCGTCGTCGGCCACCGACGTCGGGCCGCACGCGCCCGAGAGCGCAGCGAGCACGAAGAACGCGCAAACCGTGACCAGACGCACTGGCTGCATGGGAACCCCTCCACCGGGCATCCAACCATCGTTGGCGCCCCGGGGGAAGCGCAAAACCCCGCGCCGCCGTTGACCACACACGGCCGGGAGGACTAAGCAGGCGGCTGGGAGACCGCATGGCCACCGAAGCACCGCCGCCCTCGTCGCCGCCTCCGACGCCGCCCGCCGGCAAGTCGGTCGAACCGTTCATCCCGGCGTCGCAGAGCTTGCCCGAGCTCACGCTGGGCGTCGTCATCCTCGGCTCGATCCTCGCCGCGGTCCTGGGCGCCGCCAACGCCTACCTCGGCCTCTTCGCCGGCATGACGGTCTCGGCGTCGATCCCGGCGGCCGTCGTGTCGATGGCGATCCTGCGCTTCATCAAGGGCAACATCCTCCAGAACAACCTGGTGCAGACCTCGGCCGCCTCGGGCGAGGGCCTCGCGGCCGGCGTCATCTTCACGCTGCCCGCGCTCGTCATCCTCGGCGTGTGGTCGCGGTTCTCGTACGTCGAGACCGCGCTCATCGCGGGCTTCGGCGGCCTGCTCGGTGTGCTCTTCACCATCCCGCTGCGCCGCGCGCTCATCATCGACCAGCCGCTCCAGTTCCCCGAGGGCGTGGCCACGGCGCAGGTGCTGAAGGTCGGCGCCACCGGCGGCCAGGGTGGCCTCGCCATCATCGCGCTGGCCGCGGCCGTCGGCGCGATCGGCAAGGTCGGCTCGACCGGCATCAAGGTGTTCGGCGAGATCGCCGCCTGGGCCGGCTGGGTCACCAACAAGACGCCCTTCTACGTCGGCTCCAACCTGTCTCCGGCGCTGGTCGGCGTCGGCTTCATCGTCGGCCTCAACGTCTCGCTGGTCATCTTCGCCGGCGCCGTGGTGAACCGCTGGATCGCGATCCCGCTCATCACCGAGCTCGCGGATCCGACGACGATCATCGTCGACCAGGCGAGCAACACGACCCTGGCCGAGCACCTCGCCACCGGCAACGACGGCAAGCCGTTCGACGCGCTCGGCGCGTCCGACGAGATCCACTTCGCGGTGACCCGCTTCCTCGGCGTCGGCTGCATGCTGGTCGGTGGCTTCTACGCGCTCTTCAAGCTGCGCAGCTCGCTCCTCTCCGGCGTGAAGGCCGGCATGGACGCCTACAGGCGGGTCAAGGCCGGGGGCACGGCGTCGATCGTGCGCACCGAGCACGACATGCCGATGAACGTCGTCCTCGTCCTCATCGTGCTCTCGGTGATCCCGCTCTTCTTCATCTTCAACCACTTCGTCGGCGAGATCTGGGTGAGCGCGGTCATGGCGGTGCTCATGCTCGTCGCCGGCTTCCTGTTCGCCGCGGTCGCGTCGTACATGGCCGGCCTCGTCGGCTCGTCGAACAACCCGGTCTCGGGCATCACGATCGCCACGATCCTCACCTCGGCGCTCTTGCTGCTCGCGATGGGCATCGACAAGACCGCCGGGCCGGTCGCCGCCATCCTCATCGGCGGCGTGGTCTGCTGCGCCGCCTCGATCGGCGCCGACAACGTCCAGGATCTGAAGTGCGGCCAGCTCGTCGGCTCGACCCCGTGGAAGCAGCAGACGATGCAGATCGTCGGCGTGATCGTCGCCGCCGCGCTGATGGCGCCCATCCTCAACCTCCTCAACGAGCCGCACGCGATCGGCAGCGCCGAGGGCCTCAAGGCGCCGCAGGCCAACCTGATGGCGTCGGTGTCGAAGGGTGTCTTCCTGGGCGGGCTGCCCAAGCTCTACATCGCGATCGGCGCCGTCGTCGCCGTCCTGGTCATCATCCTCGACAACATCGCCGAGCGGCTGAACTGGTCCTTCCGCACGCCGGTCATGGCCTTCGCCGTCGGCGTCTACCTGCCGTTCGACCTCTCGACGCCGATCCTCTTCGGTGGCCTCATCGCCTGGGCGGTCGCGCGGGCGATGGGCCCGAGCCCCAGCCCGGAGCGCAAGGACCAGGTCGAGCGCCAGGGCCTGCTCTTCGCCGCCGGCCTCATCACCGGCGAGGCGCTCATGGGCGTGGTGCTCGCGGCGCTCGCTGGGGGCAAGGTCGACATCGTCCTCCTCGACGGCGAGTACGCCCACTTCATCTGGCCGGGCCTCGCCCTGGTCGCGGTGTCGATGTTCATGACGTACCGCGCCGCGCTGAAGAAAGAGGGCTGACCGACCCCATCGAACCGGGGTTGTGGGGTGGGGAGTTCCCCCCGGGCTCTGGTGTGCACACCTCAGCGGCCCTGGGTCGATCGACCCCGGTTCCGCCGGTGAAGGGCGCCGGCCGGCGTGGATCGGTCGTTGCAGTAGCGCCGCATCATCATGAAGCGGCTCGCGTTCGTTGTCTTTGCTTCCCTGGCCTCCCTGGCGGCGTGCGGTGGGACTCACACCGGTGGGCTCGGCCCCTGCGAGCAGGGGATCCCGGACCCCGCCTGTGGGCTGCCCTGCACGCTCGACGCGAACTGCCCGACCGGCTTCCACTGCTCGCCGGAGCAGACCTGCACCGCCGAGTGTGACCAGGGCGGCAACGGCTGCGGCCCGGGCCAGAGCTGCGACTCCAGCGGCCACTGCTTCGACGACACCTCCGGCACCGACGGCAACGAGTGTCCGTCGGTGACGGTGTCGCCGATGCCGCGCATCCCGACCGTGCAGCTGCTCATCGACCAGAGCGGCTCGATGACGCAGTCGTTCGGCGGCACCGATCGCTGGAACGCCGTGAAGCAGGCGCTGGTCGGCAACCAGGGCGTCATCACGACGCTGCAGAGCCAGGTCGTGTTCGGCGCGAGCCTCTACACGTACAACCAGGGCACCGACGCGGTGTGCCCCCGCATCACCAGGACGCCGATGCGCTCGCTCAACAACGGCACGGCGATCTCGCAGCTCCTCAACGCCAACGGGCCGGCGAGCGACACGCCCACCGGCGAGTCGATCCGCAAGGTCATCGAGGACTTCCAGCAGAACCCGCCGGCCGCCAACTCGGTGCCGGTCATCCTGCTCGCCACCGACGGCGAGCCCGATCGCTGCGCCGACCCCGACGCCCACGACGCGGTGTCGCGCCAGCTCTCGGTCGACGCCGCGGCGGCCGCGTACGCCGCCGGCATCCGCACGATCGTGCTGTCGGTCGGCAACCAGGTCGGCGACGATCACCTGCAGGCGGTCGCCAACGCCGGCGCCGGCATGCCGCCGGCCACCGGCACCGCGCCGTTCTACAAGGCCAACAACCCGGCCGAGCTGTCGGCGGCCCTGTCGTCGATCATCACCGGCATCCTGTCGTGCGAGTTCGATCTGTCGGGCCAGGTCGACGTCAACCGCGCCGACGAGGGTACGGTCGACCTCAGCGGCGGCAACTGCTCGGCGGCCGGGTCGCTCGACTTCGGCACCGAGTGGGAGATGGTCGACAGCAACACGATCCGCGTGCTCGGCGGCGCATGCGACGCGCTCAAGGCCGGCAACTGCACGCTGCAGGCGACCTTCGCGTGCGGAACGATTATCCTCTGACGCGATGCCAGCCATCGCCGTCGTGACCGGGGCCGCGCGCGGGCTCGGCCGAACCATCGCCGCCGCGCTCGCCGGGCGCGGCTACCAGGTCCTCCTCACCGACGTCGACCCCGCCGGCGCGGAGACCGCGGCCGGCGTCATCGGCAAGGGCGCGTGGGCGATGGCGCAGGACGTCCGCGATCCGGCGAGCCACGCCGCCGTCGCCGCCGCCGCCGCCGCGCGCGGCACCGTCGAGGTCTGGGTCAACAACGCCGGCGTCCTGCACGTCGGCGCCGGCTGGGAGACGACCGAGGCCGAGGTCCGTCGCATGGTCGACGTCAACCTGCTCGGCGTCATCTGGGGATCGCAGACCGCAGTGAGCGTGATGCGACAGGGCGGTCACCTCATCAACATCGCGTCCCTGTCGTCGATCGTCCCCGCCCCGGGGTTCGCGGTCTATGGCGCGACCAAGCACGCGGTCCTCGGCTACTCGCTCGCGCTCGAGGGCGACCTGCGGCGCGCGCGGATCCCGATCAAGGTCGCGGCGATCTGCCCCGACGCCGTCGAGACCGACATGGTACGCAACGTCGCGCACCACAGCGCGAGCGACGTCCTCTTCTCGGCGGGCAAGATGCTCACCGCCGACGAGGTCGCCGCCGCCGTGATCGCCGAGCTCGACCATCACCGGCTCGTGCGCATCCTGCCCCAGGCCCGCGCGGCCCTGGTCCACGCGCTGCGGCCGTTCCCCGACGTCGGCCTGCGGATCCTCGAACGCTTCGCCGCGCTCGGCGCACGACGCAAGAGCTCGCGCGCGAGCTGACGCCGTCGGGTCATCCCGGCGACGTCGCACGCGCATCGGCAGGATCGCGGTTCGTCATCACGTGATGACCGGCGAATCGCCGGCGCCACGTGCACCGCGCCGGCGCACCGTGACGCCGACGCACGTGAACGGATCGCCTTTCCCATCACATCCGCGGGCACGGCCCGTGCACAGCGGAACGACGTGCGAATCGCCCAAGTTGCACCGCTCTTCGAGCGCGTCCCACCGAGTGCATACGGCGGCACCGAGCGGATCGTTTCCTACCTGACCGAAGGCCTGATCGCGCGCGGCCACGACGTCACGCTCTTCGCGAGCGGTGACTCGCAGACCACGGCGCAGCTCGTCCCCGGATGCGAGCGCGCGCTGCGCGGTACCGAGCTCGAGCACTGGTCCGTGCAGTACCACGTCTGCATGCTCGACGAGGTCTGCGGCCGCAGCACCGAGTTCGACCTGATCCACTTCCACTGCGACACCCTCCAGCTCCCCCTCGCGCGCCGCCTCGCGACCCCGTCGCTGACGACGGCCCACGGCCGACTCGATCTCGCGGGCATCGCGCACTGCCTCCGCCACTTCGCCGGCCACCCGCACGTCGCCATCTCCGACGATCAGCGCCGGTCGCGACCGGAGCTGAGCTGGCTCGGCACGGTGCACCACGGATTGCCCCCCGACCTCCACACGCCGGTCGAGACGTCGGGCGAGTACCTCGCGTTCCTCGGCCGCATGTCGCCGGAGAAGGGGGGCATCGCGGCCGTCGAGATCGCGCGAGGCGCCGGCCTGCCCGTGCGCTTCGCCGGCAAGCTCGACGCCCACGACCGCTCGTACTGGGCCGCGCACCTGCTGCCCCTGTTCGAGCGAGGCGAGGTCGAGTTCGTCGGTGAGATCGGCGGCGACGTGAAGGACCGCTTCCTCGGCGGCGCGCGGGCGCTGCTCTTCCCCATCGACTGGCCGGAGCCGTTCGGCCTGGTGATGATCGAGGCGATGGCCTGCGGCACGCCGGTGATCGCGTTCCGCCGCGGCTCGGTCGCCGAGGTCGTCGAGGAAGGCGTCACCGGCTTCATCGTCGACGACGTCGCCGGCGCGATCGCGGCGGTGGCCCGCCTCGGCGAGCTCGATCGCCGGGTGATCCGCCGGCGCTTCGAAGCACGCTTCACCTGCGATCGGATGATCGAAAGCTACCTCTCGCTCTATCGAGAGCTCACCGAGCGCGGAGCAACCCATGCCCGAGATCCGGTCCGGAACGTCGGCGGCAACGCACGGCGAGCCGCAGCACCCGCATAGCGTCCACCCCTGCCGCGAATCGATCGACGACGGCGTGCGCGTCCTCAAGGACGGGGAGAGCTTCGCCGTCTTCGATCGCCACGGCGACGCGATCCCGGGTCGCTCGAGCCACGGCCTCTACCACGACGGCACCCGCCACCTGTCGCGACTGCTCCTCTCGATCGGCGGCCGCCGGCCGCTCCTGCTCAAGTCGACGATCCATCCCGACAACCTCCTGCTCGCGATCGACCTCACCAACCCCGACTGCCCCGAGGTCCAGCTGGAGGCCGACACCGTGCACATCTTCCGCAGCAAGGTGCTCCACGGGAGCGCGCTGCACGAGCGCCTGCGGCTCACCAACCACGGCCTGGTCCCGGTGCGCCTCCCACTCACCTTCCACGTCGGCTCCGACTTCGCCGACCTGTTCGAGGTCCGCGGCAGCCGTCGCCCGGGTCACGGCCGGCACCGCGCGCCCGAGATCGCCGACACCTCGGTGCGCTTCGGCTACGTCGGGCTCGACGACGTCGTCCGGGTCACCGAGGTCAGGTGCTGGCCGCAACCGGCACGGATCACGGCCAGCGCGCTCGAGCTCGACGTCCAGATCGAGGCCAAGTCCTCGACGACGATCGAGCTCGCGATCACGTGCGTCGGCGCGGCGACCGCCCTCGCCACGCCCGAGACGCGGCGCCGGTTCGACGACGTCTACCCGGAGGCCAAGCAGCGACGTGCGCAGCGTCGCGCGCGTTGCCCGCGCATCCGCAGCTCGTCGCCGGGCTTCGATCGTTGGATCGATCGCAGCCTCGCCGACGTCTACATGATGCTGTCGGAGACGCCCAACGGTCCGTATCCGTACGCCGGCGTGCCCTGGTACTCGACGGTATTCGGACGTGACGGCATCCTCACCGCGCTGTCGATGCTGTGGGCCGATCCGGCGATCGCTCGCGGCGTGCTCGACGTCCTCGCCGCCACCCAGGCGTTCGAACGCGACGACGTCCGCGACGCGCAGCCCGGCAAGATCGTCCACGAGCTCCGCGGCGGCGAGATGGCCGCGCTCGGCGAGATCCCATTCGGCCGCTACTACGGGACGGTCGACGCCACGCCGCTCTTCGTCGTGCTCGCGGGCGCCTACCTGGAGCGCACCGGGGACCTGGCGACCGTGCGCCGGCTGTGGACGCACCTCGAGCAGGCGCTCGCGTGGATCGACGCCAACGCGTCGGCGAGCCCGACCGGGTTCGTCAGCTACGCCACGACCAGCGCGGGTGGCCTGGTGCAGCAGGGCTGGAAGGACTCGACGTCGTCGGTGTTCGACCTCGACGGACGACTCGTGGATCCGCCCATCGCGCTGTGCGAGGTGCAAGGCTACGTGTACGCGGCACGCCGCGCCGCCGCGCTCGTCGCGCACCACATGGGAGACGAGCCGCGCGCCGCCGCGCTCGAGGAAGCGGCGGAAGGACTGCGGGTGCGCTTCGAGCGGGCGTTCTGGCTCCCCGAGCTCGGCACCTACGCGCTCGCCCTCGCCGGGGACGGTCAGCCATGCCGGGTGTGGACGTCGAACCCGGGCCACTGCCTGTGGTCCGGGATCGCCAGCCCCGAGCGCGCCGCGCAGGTGGGCGCGATGCTCCTCGACCCGCGCATGTTCTCCGGCTGGGGCGTGCGCACGCTGGCGACCCACGAGGTCCGCTACAACCCGATGAGCTATCACAACGGCTCGGTGTGGCCGCACGACACCGCGCTGTGCGCGGCCGGCCTCGCGCGCTACGGGATGACCGACGGCGCGCTCGCGATCCTGACCGGGCTCCACGATGCGTCGAGCTACATGGACCTCAATCGGATGCCCGAGCTTCTGTGTGGCTTCGCCCGCAAGGACGGCCAGGGACCGACGATGTATCCGGTCGCGTGCTCGCCGCAGGCGTGGGCCGCGGCCGCGCCGATGCTGCTGCTGTCGTCGTGCCTCGGCCTCGTGGTCGACGGCTCACGACGCGCGGTCCGGCTCGTCGGACCCGCCCTGCCGGGATGGCTCGACTGGATCGTGATCGAAGGCCTCGTCGTCGGCGACGCCGTGCTCGACCTGCGGGTCGCGCGCGACCACGGCGAGATCGTGGTGACCCACGACGTGCACCACGGCCACGCGACCGTCGAAGCCGTCAGATCGGCGGGCCGCCGATGACGACCGGCGCGCACGTCGACACGCCGGCGCCGACGACGACGTACTGCTGGTTCTGCAGCGGGATCGTGTGGGCGCCCGTCGAGCGGTTGACCGCGTGCACGGCGGCGTTGGGGTTGCCGCCGAGGATGTCGACGGTGGTGACGAAGATGTAGAACGTGCCGCCCCACTGCGCGAAGGCCCACGCCTGCACCTGCCGGCCGCCGGCGGCGAGGCTGAACATCAGGCGGTTGCCCACGCCCTGCCCGGTCATCTTGTCGATCTGCTGCACGAACGCCATGCTGACGGTGTCGGGGAAGAAGGCCCAGAGGGTCGCGTCGCCGAGGCCCGTGAACTCCGCGCTGTACTCCGCCGACGGCCCGATCGCCGCGGCGCGGTTGACCATGTACGTCATCGAGTCGATCCAGCCGAGGGAGCCCGACGTCATGGCGTCGACGTTACCGCCGCCGATCCACAGCCGCTCGGTGTCACCACCGGCGGCGTCGGTGACGTAGCCCATGCCGAACAGGTTCCAGGTCTGGCCGCCGACCGACTGCGACGGCACGAACGGCGTGGCCTGGCAGGAGGCGTCGGTCGTCGAGACGGTGTAGAGCTTGCCGCTCGAGTAGAGGACCCACGCGACCGCGTTGCGATCGACGGCCATCGAGAACGGCGTCGCCGTGCCGCCGCCGGGCTGGAGCGACGTGCCCGGGTTGGGGCACGAGAGGTTGCCGATGACGCGGTAGGGGCCGCCGGCCTGGCCGATGAGGCGCGGGTCGAACGAGAGGAGCCGGTAGTTCTGGTCGACGAGGTAGATGAGGTCGACGCCGTCCGCCGAGCATGCGCGCGTGCACATGCCGCCCGAGCACTCCGTCCCCTGTCCGCACTCCTCGACGACGGTGCCGAACGTGCCGTCCGAGTCGCAGGTCATGACGGTGTTGCCCATGCACGCGTTCATGCCCGGCGTGCACTCGACACAGCCGCCGCGGCTGGCGTCGCACGCGAACGGACAGTTCTGCGCGATCTGGAAGGTGTCGCCGTCGCAAACCTGGTACTGCGTCCCGACGCAGCGGGTCTCGCTGCCGGTGCACGAGATGCCGGTGTCGCCGCCGTCGACGACGTCGTCGCCGCTACCGGCGCTTGGGCCACAGGCGGCGCCGAGGGCTGCGAATCCCAGAACGATGACGCGAACGAGAGTGCGATAGGTGAGCATGGGTAACTCCGGGGAGAGCGCTGCGCCGGAGAGGCACCGCGTCCGACTTGTACCGCGCCACGACGTCCTCGTGGAAGGCCCAGGGCAAAAAGCCGTGCCCTCTCGCCGGCTTGGCAGTTGTGACGGCGCGTCCTTCCCATGGACGGCCCCTACCGGGCGCGGTACGTTCGTACGGTGATCACGCGGCTGGAGATCGAGAACTTCAAGGCGATCAAGAAGGTCGCTGTCGACCTCACGCCGCTCACCGTGCTCGTGGGTCCCAACGACAGCGGCAAGAGCACGTTGCTGCAGGTTCTGGAGATGCTGGCACGGAGCGTGACGATGCCACTCTGGGCACCAGACGGCGAGAGCGTCCTCGATCGCCCGCCCGAAGAGGTGCTGTTCAATCGGGACGTGACTCGAACAGCGCGAATCACCGTTTCCGGACGTGTACCTGGAGCCGAGGATCACTTGCCAGCAGGCTCCGACGAGTACGTGTACTCGATCGCCTTTGCCTTCAGCGGTGGGGTCTTCCGCTTCGTCGACGAACTCTTCCACTGGAACGGCAAGAGCCAGTTCACCCACGACTTTCAGAAGTCGTCCGTCGCAGGCTTTGGCAGCGGCCCAAATCACTGGGACGGACGATTCACCGTCTTCTCGACGTTCTTCAGATCGAAGGCCGACCGACCGCTTGCGTGCCTCCGCGAGGAACTCGACTCCTTTCTCGTAACGTTCGACGCCTCACGACTCAGAGCTCCCTCGGCCGCCACCGACACGCTGTCTTCGTCGGGCAAGGGATTGTCGGGAACAGTTGATCAGCTACTGACCGCCATGGATCGAGCGCCGCTCGAGGCGTTCGAGAATGCGTTGCGTCGCATCAGTCCACACGTCCAGGGGGTCGCCACACGGCCGGTGAACATCTCACTTCCAGGTGGTTCGTGGACCCCGGGGAAGGAGGTCTGGTTTTCACTGCGGGGGACGAAGAAGGGGTTCAGCGCACAGGAAGCGTCGACGGGACTGGTGCTTGTAGCAGGTTACCTGGCGTTGCTTCACGGAACCGCGCACCGGAGGTTCCTCGTCGAGGAGCCGGAGACCGGCGTGCATCCCAACGCAGCACTCGCAGTGGTGGATGTCCTGCGCGAGATGGTCGCCGCGGGCCGACAGGTGATCACCACCACGCACAGCCCGATCGTCCTCAACTACATGGAGCCGGAGGACGTCCAGATCGTCACGCGCACGGCGGAGGCGGGCGTGATCGTCACGCCGATGATCAAGAGTCGCTTCTTCGACGAACGCATCCAGAAGTTCGACCTCGGCGAGCTGTGGTACTCGGTCGGCGAGGACGCGCTCGTGTCCCCTGCTTCATGAAGATCGCGGTCTTCGCCGAAGGGGAATCCGAGCTCGGCGGTCGAAGCGACGATCCTCGTGATGACGGCGCCGCCATCGCGTTCGTGCGCTCTCTCCTCGGTGCTCGCTTGGAACACGAGCTGCAGATCGTGCCGATGAAACTCTCGGGCCGCGACCTCCGCCGCCCCGATGTTCGCCGAGCCCATGGCGAGAGCGAGACCGCGCAGCTGGCCTACGACGAAACGGTTCGTCGAGGTTGTGATGCCCTGGTGTTCTTCCGCGACGCAGACAACGACGCGAGCGGTCGACGCACGAAGAACCTCGCCGGGTTCTCGGCTGCCGCGTCACGTCGGGCTCGTCCGCTTCCCGCCGTGCTCGGACTGCAGATCAACACTCTCGAAGCGTGGCTCCTGGCCGACGCGGGCGCGTTCGAACGAGCCTTCGGCAAGCCGCGTCCGCAGCTGCCCAGGCGCTGCGAGGAGCTCTGGGGCGATCGTCGAGACCCCGCGTCGAATCATCCCAAGCAGGTGTTCAGGCGGTTTCTCTCCTCCTTGCAGATTCCGCGTGGACGCACCACGACCACGGCGCTGGCGATGAACGCTGACCTGGAGGTCGTCGCGCGCGAATGCCCTGAGGGGTTCGGCAGGTTCAAGCAGGACTTCGAGCTGGCGTTCCGGCCGTTCGACTGCGTCGTCGCCGCCGACCAGGCCAACGGGATCGGTCGCGACAATGATCTGCCGTGGCCCAAGCTCAAGGCGGACCTCAAGCACTTTCGCGACCTCACGACCGCCGCGAAGCCCGGATTCCGCAACGCGGTGATCATGGGTCGAAAGACGTGGGACTCGGTGCCGCCGAAGTACCGCCCTCTCGCAGGGCGGCTGAACGTCGTCATCACCAGGAGCCAGCTCGACCTCGGCGAGGACGCGGTCGTCGCGTCCTCGCTCGACGACGCTCTCAACCGCGCTTCGTTGCGAGCCGATGTCGATCAGATCTTCATCGTCGGCGGCGGTGAGATCTACAAGCAGGCGTTCGGGCATGTCCGCTGCCGGAGCGTGTACCTGACCCGGGTCGACGGGCGCTTCGCGTGCGACGCGTTCATCCCCGACGTGTCGCACGGGTTCCAGCGTGGCGAGCCCATGGCGACACACCACGACGCCGGGTTCGACTATCAGATCGAGCGCTGGATCAGACGGCGACCGGGAACTTGATGAACGGGTGGTGCTGGTAGTTCTCGAGGACGATGTCCTCGAAGCGCTGGTCCAGCACCTTCTTGTCGGCGAGGCGGAGCGTCGGCAGCGGCAGCGGCTCGCGCTCGAGCTGCTGCTTCACGCCCTCGACGTGGTTCAGGTAGATGTGGGCGTCGCCGAACGTGTGGACGAAGTAGCGCGCGCGCTTGCCGGTCTCCTTGGCCACCATCTCGAGGAGGAGCGCGTAGGAGGCGATGTTGAACGGCACGCCGAGCGCGAGGTCCGCCGAGCGCTGGTAGAGCTGGAGGTCGAGGGCGTCGCCGGCGACGTAGAACTGGAAGAAGGCGTGGCACGGCGGCAGCTTCATGCGCGGCAGGTCGCCGACGTTCCAGGCGGAGACGATGATGCGGCGGGAGGTCGGGTCGCGCTTGATGGTCTCGATCGCGTCGGTGATCTGATCGATGCCCTGCCCGCCCCAGTTGCGCCACTGGGCGCCGTAGATCGGCCCCAGGTCGCCGTGCTCGTCGGCCCAGGCGTCCCAGATCGGCGTGTGCTGGTGCAGGTCGTCGTGGATGTTGGTCGAGCCGCGCAGGAACCAGAGGAGCTCGCGGACGACCGCCGGGAAGAGGACCTTCTTGGTGGTGACGAGCGGGAAGCCCTCACGCAGGTCGTACCGGGACTGCGCCCCGAAGATCGAGAGCGTCCCGGTCCCCGTCCGATCGGTGCGGCGCTCGCCGTCGCGTAGGACCAGCCGCAGGAGATCGAGGTAAGGCCGCATGAGCCGGGTGTAGCACCCCGGGCTGATCGCGTCCGGCCATCGCCCGGCGACGCCCGGCTACGGGTCGAGATCGCAGCCCATGGCGCTGCCCGCCTGCCTCATCGCGTCGCTCGCCTGGCGACACGCGTCCTCGGCGCTCCGCTTGATGTCCGGATCCATGGTGGCCATGTCGCGCCAGGCCTGCCTCATCTGATCGGTCGCCTGCCGGGTCGAGTCGCGCGCCGCCTGCGGGAACTGATCGCAGTCGAGGTACTCCTCGACCAGCGCGATGTACTCGTCACAGGCCGGCATCCCGGTGGCGGCCGACGGGCGGCGGCGTCCGCCGGCGGCGTCCTTGACGGCGGCGACCGGGGCCGCGCGCGACGCCGTGTCGAGGCAGCGGCCGATCTCGTCGGCGAGGGCCGCGCTCGCCTGGGTCTCGCGCAGGTCGGCGTGGGTGTCGCTGTAGGCGAGCAGCTCGCCGAGCGCGCGGTAGCCGCACGCCGGGTCCAGGCACGCGCACGCGTGATCGCGCACCGCCGCGAGCTGCGTGTACGCCGCCGGATCGCCCGGCGGCAGCGCGCGCTCGTCGGCGCACGCCGCGGCGGCGAGCGTCAGGAGCACCACGAGCATGCGCGTCATGCTGCTCCAGCTTCCCATACATGTTACCTGTGGTCACGTGGTGCCCTCCCCGGCGCGGTTCGCCGAGCTCGTCGACCGCTACGACGCCTTCCTCTTCGATGCCTACGGGGTGCTGGTCCACGCGGACGGGGTCTGCGCCGGCGCCGCCGACGCGATCGGGCACGTGCGCGCGGCCGGCAAGCCGCTGCGCGTGGTCACCAACGACGCGTCGCGCCTGCCAGCGACCGCCGCGGCCCGCTTCGCGCGCGTCGGCCTGCCCATCACCGCCGACGAGATCGTGAGCTCCGGACAGCTCCTCGCCGGGCACGTCGCCGGCGCTGGCCTCGCCGGTGCCCGCGCGCTCGTGCTCGGCACCGACGATGCACGCGCGTACGCGTCGCGCGCCGGGCTCGACACCGTCACGCCCGCCGCGCTCGGCGCCGGCGACATCGACGCGATCGTGGTGTGCGACGACGCCGGGTTCGCCCTGCTCGACGGCCTCAACGCCGCGCTGACCGCCGCGGTGCGCGCGATCGATCAGGGCCGCCGCCTCGCGCTCGTCTGCCCCAACCCCGACATCATCTATCCCCGCGGCGGCGACGCGCTCGGCTTCACCGCCGGCGGCCTGGCGCTCGTGCTCGAGGCCGGCCTGCGCCGCCGCCATCCCGGCGCGCCCGGCTTCGTCTACCTCGGCAAGCCTGCGCCCGCGATCTTCGAGCTCGCGCGCGCGACCCTGCCCGGCGGCGCGCGCCCGCTCATGATCGGCGATCAGCTCGAGACCGACATCGCTGGCGCGTGCGGCGCCGGCATCGAGTGCGCGCTGGTCACCGGCGTCTCGCGCTGGCGCGACGGCGAGACGAGCGCGCACGTCCCGCGCTGGCTCCTCGACGACCTGTCATAGTCATTGTTCGGGCCTACTCGGAGACGTCGAAGCTCCACGACTTGACGACCACGGCGCGGGCCGGCAACCACTCGTCGACGACGGCGCGCCACGCCGGGCTCGCCATCGCGTCGGCGAGCGCCTCCAGCGACGCGAAGCGGGCGACGATGGAGAGATCCCAGCGCGCTGCGCTGTCGTCGGCTGGCGTGCCGATGGTGAGGCGCTCGAGCCCGGGCAGCGCGCCCAGCCCCTGGCGCACGGCGGTGAGCGCGGCGGCGCGCCCCTCGGGGGTCGCGTGCTCGTCGGCGAAGCGCACGAACGTGTAGCGATCGATCATGGCGTGTCTCCCGCGCGGAGCGTCTCGACCCAGCCGGCGAGCTCGTCGGGCAGCGGGCGCTCCCAGCGCACGCGCTCGCCGGTCGCCGGATGGACGAAGCCGAGGACCGTCGCGTGCAGCGCGAGGCGCGGCGCCCGTGGCACGTCGGCGCCGCGCAGCGCGTCCGTGCCGTGCTGGGTGTCGCCGAGCACCGGGTGCCCGACGGCAGTGGCGTGGATCCGGATCTGGTGACTGCGCCCGGTCTCGAGGCCGAAGCGCACGAGCGTCGCGCGGCCACCGGCCAGCACCTCGCGCGCGAGCACGTGGGTCACCGCACGACGTCCGCCGACCGGACGCTCGATGCGCACGAGCGCCTCGGGCCACGCGCCGGCGACCACCGCCAGGTACGCGCGCTCGACGTCGTGCGCCGCGAAGCGGTCGCCGAGCTCGCGGTTCGCCGCCGGCGTGCGCGCGAACACGAGGAGCCCGCTCGTCGGCATGTCGAGGCGGTGGACCAGGTAGACCGTCCCGCCGCCGGGGCGGCGCTGCAGCAGATCGAGCAGGTTGCCGCGATCGCTCTCCGGCGTCGGCGCCGTGACCAGCCCCGCCGGCTTGTCGACGACGAGGACGTGCTCGTCCTCGTGCACGACGTGGTACGCCGGCAGCGCGGCGTCCACGCGCTCGCGCGCCGCCGTCCCGGTGCCCTCGGCCGCGGCGCGTTCGAGCGCGCCGCCGAGGTTGGCCTCGATGGTCTGACCGGCGCGGACGATCCGCCCGGCGACCTTCACGCGCGCCCGGTCGACGAACACGCCGCCGATGTCGAGGAGCACGCGCGCGCGCCGCCGCGACAGCCCCGGCACGTGCCGGGCAAGCGCCTGGTCGAGGCGCAGGCCATCGTCGTCGTCGGGGACGACGAAGCGCACGGTGTGCGATGCCGAGGCCATGGCGGTCGCATCATGGGGGGCGAGGGCTCACCACGCAACTTGAGCCCGGCCCGAACCGTCGTATGATCGAGCCGTGCGCCTCCACTCGATCGCGCTGGCCCTCGGGGTGGCCGCGGGCAGCGCCGCCGCGCAGCCCGCGCCGCCGGCTCCAACCGGGCCCGGCGACGACGCTACCCTGCACCAGCGCGGCCGCGAGCTCGCCAAGCAATGGCGGCAGGACGGCGACCGCGCCAAGCTCGAGGAGGCCGCCCGCCTCTTCAAGGAGGCGTACGAGCTCGGCGGCTCGCCCGTGATCGAGTGCGATCTCGGCCTGGCGCTCCACTATCTCGGCGAGGACAGCCGCGCGCACGCGCGCCTGACGCGGTGCATGCCGCGCCTCGCCGCCGACGGCCCCGACAAGGTCGCGGCCTACCGCGGCGTCGAGGACGAGGTCACGGCCGCGCTCCGCGTCGGTCACGTCGCGGTCGACATCGTGACGACGCCGCCGGGCGCGATCGTCAGCATCTCGGCCTTCCCCGACGACGAGACCGTGATCGCCCCGACGCTCGTGTGGTTGAAGCCGGGCACGCACACGTTCACCGCGCGCCTGGCCGGCCACGACGACGCGTCGTTCCCGGTGGAGCTCACCGCGCAGGACGTGGCCTCACGCACGCGCAAGGAGTGGCGTGCGACGCTGACCGCGTCCTCACCCACGCGGCCGCTCGAGCCCCAGCCGCCGATCGACGAGGACGTCATCGTCGGTCCCGTCGCGACGCCCAGCCGACGGTCGAGGACGGCGGCCTACGTGACGCTCACCGCCGGCGTCGTGCTCCTCGGCGGCGGCGCCGTCGTCCACGTCCTCGGCCGCGACGTGCGCAGCGAGCTCGCGATGCTGTCCGGAGACGCGTACCAGGACAAGCTGCCGACGTGGCAGACGTACCAGCGCACGACGATCGGCCTCTACGCCGCGGGGGCGGTCGCCACCGGCATCGGAGCGTGGCTCTACCTGCGCGCCGGCACCCCGGCGCCGGTGATGGTGGCGCCGACGGCCGAGGGCGCGGGCGCCATGGTCTGGCTGCACGCGACGAGGTGACGGAGCGCGGATGAGTGGTTCCCAGACGACGCCCGATCCCGAGGCTTCCCCGCAGGAGTGGTACTGCGCGTCGTGTGATCGCTCGTACGGCGCCGGCACGGCCGTCTGTCCCGACGACGGCACGAAGCTGATCCTGCTCGACGAGGCCGATCCGCTCGTCGGCAGATCCATCGACGGGCGCTTCGTGATCCGCGAGCGCATCGGGCGCGGCGGCATGGGCGTGGTGTACCGGGCGTGGCAGGCGTCGGTGGGGCGCGAGGTCGCGATCAAGGTCATCCGCCCGCGTCCGGGCCACGACGCGGCGACCACCAAGCGCTTCCTGCGCGAGGCCAAGCTGGCGAGCCAGCTCTCGCAGCCGTCGACGGTCGGCGTCATCGATTTCGGTCAGGGCGAGGACAGCGTCCTCTACCTCGTGATGGAGCTCCTGCGCGGTCGCACGCTCGCCGAGGTGCTGCGCGATCACGGACGCATGAGCCCGCAGCGCGCGGTCCGCATCGGCACGCAGATCTGCGACGCGCTCGAGG
>DDTA01000132.1:0-164 GCA_002344285.1 Myxococcales bacterium UBA2376 | reverse complement strand
CTCATCAAGGTGCTCGACTTCGGCCTGGCCAAGGTGATCGACGCCGACGAGTCGACGGTGACGCAGTCGGGCCGCCTGGTCGGGACGCCGTCGCACCTGCCGCCCGAGGTGGCGATGGGCGCGTCGGCGACGCAGCGCAGCGACCTCTACGCGGTCGGCGTGAT
>DDTA01000022.1:2518-7981 GCA_002344285.1 Myxococcales bacterium UBA2376 | reverse complement strand
GTCTTGTTGACGTGCTGGCCGCCCGCGCCGCCGGCGCGGTAGGTGTCGATGCGCAGGTCGGCGTCGTTGATCTCGACCTTGATGTCGTCGTCGATGTCGGGCGTCACCCGGATCGCGGCGAACGACGTCTGGCGCCGGCCCTGCTGGTCGAAGGGCGACACGCGCACCAGGCGGTGCACGCCGTCCTCGGCCTTGAGGAGGCCATAGGCGTAGTCGCCGTCGACCATGATGGTCGCGCCCTTGATGCCGGCCTCCTCGGCGAACGTCTCCTCGAGCACCTCGGTCTTCCAGCCCTTGCGCTCGCAGTAGCGCAGGATCATGCGCAGGAGCATGTGGGCCCAGTCGCTAGCGTCGACGCCGCCAGCGCCCGCCGAGACCTCGAGGATGGCGCCCGACGCGTCGAACTCGCCTGGCAACATGCGCTTGAACTCGAGATCGTCGAGGGCGACCCTCGCCTTCTCGATCATCTGGGCCGCTTCCTTGCCCGACGGCTCGTCGCTCGCCTCCTCGGCGAGCTCGAGCAGGACGAGCGCGTCCGAGAGCGCCCCGACCTGCACGTCGTAGGCGCCGACCAGGTTCTTGAGGCGCTTCTGCTCCTTGAGCAGCGCCTGCGCTCGCTCGGGCTTGTCCCAGAAGCCCGGCTCGCCGGACAGGTGCTCGAGCTCCTCGATCCTCAGACGTTTTGGATCGAGGTCAAAGCAACCTCCGGAGCGACTCGGCTTTGTCCGAGAGCTCCTTCACCTGGCGACGCAGCGCCTGGCCATCGACCGACTCGAGCGACATGACGCGCGTCTATACCCTGTCGCGGCGCAGCTTGACAAGGTCGCCGGATCCGACCTTGCCCAGCGGCACGGGGTAATTGCCCGTGAAGCAAGCGGAACAGTAGCCGGCGCCGCAGCCCGTGCCGTCCGGCGCCGCCCCGGCGCCCACCGCCGCCATCATGCCCTCGTGGGTCAGGTAGCCGAGCGAGTCGCAGGTCACGTAGCGCACGATCTCCTCGAGCGAGTGCGAGGCGGCGACCAGCTCGCTGCGCGTCGGCGTGTCGATGCCGTAGTAGCAGGGGTTGGTCGTCGGCGGCGCCGAGATGCGCAGGTGGACTTCGCGCGCGCCGGCGGCGCGCAGCATCTTGACGATCTTGCGCGACGTCGTGCCGCGCACGAGCGAGTCGTCGACGACGACCACGCGCTTGCCGTCGACCACCGAGCGCACCGGCGACAGCTTGAGCCGGACGCCGAAGTGGCGGATCGAGTCCTGCGGCTCGATGAACGTCCGGCCGACGTAGTGGCTGCGGATGAGGCCCAGCTCGAAGGGGATGCCCGACTGCTTGGCGTAGCCGATCGCCGACGGCACGCCCGAGTCCGGCACCGGGATGACGACGTCGGCCTCCGCGGGCTGCTCCTCGGCGAGGCGCATCCCCATCTTCTCGCGGGCGCGGTAGACGCTCTTGCCGTTCACGAGGCTGTCCGGGCGCGCGAAGTAGACGTGCTCGAACACGCAGAAGTGCGTCGGCGCGTCGTCGGGCGTCTGCAGGCGAAAGCTGCGCAGGCCGCCGCCGTCCACGACGACCAGCTCGCCCGGCTCGACATCACGGATGTACTCCGCCTCGATGAGGTCGAACGCGCTCGTCTCCGACGACAGCACGTACCCGTCCTTCAGCCGGCCGATCACCAGCGGGCGGAAGCCGTTGGGATCGCGCACGCCGATGAGCCGGTCGTCGGCGAGGACGACCAGCGAGTACGCGCCGCGCACCTGCTTGAGCGCCGAGAGCAGGCGCTGCACCGGATCGAACTCCGGGACCTTGGCCATCAGGTGGACGATGACCTCGGTGTCGCTCGTGGTCTGGAAGATCGAGCCCGCCGCCTCGAGCCGCGTGCGCAGCTCCTCGGCGTTCACCAGGTTGCCGTTGTGGGCGATCGCGACCGACCCGCCGGCGTAGTCGAACAAGAACGGCTGCGCGTTGCGCAGCTCCGAGCTGCCCGCGGTGGAGTAGCGGACGTGGCCGATCGCGGCGGCGCCGGGGAGTCGCCCCAGGGTCTTCTGGTCGAAGACGTCGGACACGAGGCCCATGCCGACGTGGCGGCGCAGGCTCCGGTCACCGGCGACGACCCCTGCCGATTCTTGCCCGCGGTGCTGGAGCGCGTGCAGCCCCAGGTACGCGATGTTGGCGGCCTCGTCGTGTCCGTGGATACCGAAGATGCCGCACATGGCCCCTCTGGTACCACGCCGGTCTGAACCGGCCAAGCCCGCCCGGTGGTGAGGGAGATGTCGGTGATCGCCCGAAACCTTGTGCGTTCCCGAGACTTGCCCGACAATGTGCGCCAGTGGTTGCGAAGGTCCTCTGGCGCGACGCCCAAGGCATCGAGGGCACGATCGAGCTCGGTGCCGGCGAGATCAAGATCGGCCGCGCCATGGACTGCGCGATCCGCACCGACGACGCCATGGTCTCGCGGCATCACGCGCGGCTCATCTGGGGCGGCGGCGGCTACGTGCTCGAGGATCTCGGCAGCGCCAACGGCGTCTTCTATCAGGAGCAGAAGGTCCAGAGCCACCTGCTCAAGCACGGCGACGCCGTGCGCTGCGGCAGCCTGTGGCTGCGCTACGTCGACACCGCGCAGCTCGGCGCGGACGCCGGCTCGCAGCCGGCACCAGCGCCGGCGCCAGTCTCGCACCAGCCAGCGCCCCACGCGGCCCCCATGATGCAGCACCCGGGCATGGGCGCGACGCAGGCGCACAGCCCGACCAACCAGGCGATGCAGGCGGTGAGCGCGCAGCAGCTCGCCGGGCTCAACGTGCAGCCGCTCTCGGCGCCTCCGCCGGGCGCGCCGGGCTCGCCCCAGGCGATGGCGGCGGCGCAGCCGGCGTCGGCGCCAGGCGGCGGCAAGCCCGGCGAGGCCGACGAGGAGATCCGCCGCCTGCGCCGTCGTCTCGAACAGCTCCAGGCCGAGCTCCGCGTCTATCGCGGCGGCAAGGTCGGCGCCGAGAAGGCGCGCAAGATGGAGGACGTCGAGAACGACATGGCGATGATGGAGGTCGAGGTCGAGAAGCTGCGCGGGCGCGTGAAGGAGCTCGAGGACCAGATCGCGCGCGAGGGCGGCAGCGTGAAGGTGCAGCGCGCCGTCGAGATCCGCGGCAAGGCCGCCGAGATCGTGACCTCGCTCAACGACGTGCTCTCGAGCCTGCGCATCGAGGTGATGGCGGCCGAGGGCGAGTTCGACCAGTACTCGCACACGATCCCGCGCGCCTCGTTCGAGCTCATCCGCCAGTCGATGAAGGAGGCCGCCTCCAACGTCGATCAGGCGCGCGATCTGCTCCGTCAGCTGCGAGAAGTCGCGGGCTGACGATCGCGCTACGGTGGCGCCATGGCGACATGGCTCATCACAGGCGCGGGACGCGGCATCGGGCTCGAGCTGGCGCGGCAGCTGCGCGGGCGCGGCGACGACGTCATCGGGACCGTACGCGACGCGGACAAGGCGGGGGCGCTGCGCGAGCTCGGCGCGCGCGTCGAGCTCGTCGACGTGGCCGATCCGTCGGCGATCGACGCGCTCGGCGAGCGGATGCGCGGTCAAGCGATCGACGTGCTGGTCAACAACGCCGGCATCGGGCGATTCGGCGGCGCGGTGAAGGATCTGACCTCGGAGGAGCTGCATCGCTACATGGCGGTCAACGCGATCGGACCGATCCTCGTCGTGCGCGCGCTCCTGCCCTGCCTGCGCGCCGGCGAGCGGAGGACGATCGCGTCGATCACGAGCCTCATGGGCTCGATCGCCGACAACGGCAGCGGCGGCGCGTACGGTTATCGCGCGAGCAAGGCGGCGCTCAACATGCTCAACGCGAGCCTCGCGCTCGAGCTGCGCGGTGAGGGCTTCACCTGCCTGGTCCTCAACCCCGGCTGGGTCAAGACCGACATGGGCGGCGCGCGCGCGCCCACGCCCGTCGACGTGAGCGTGCGCGGCCTGCTCGCCGTCATCGACGGCGCGTCACCCGAGGTGACCGGCCGCTTCTTCGATCACGACGGCAAGTCGCTGCCCTGGTGAGCGCTCGGTCGTCGCGATCTCTGGCCAGACGATCGATCTGAACGTGAGGGCAGCGGCGATCGAGGTCTTCCCGCGGCGAGCGAGGATGCCCGCCAGCGAGGCGGTGGGAGGGACCCGAGCCGGAGCGTACTCACGTACGTGAGGACGAGGGAGGGGCCCACCAACGAAGCTGGCGGGCACCGCAGCCGGCGCCTCCGCGATCAGGCCGCCCTAGCTGGGATCCAGTCGAGGCCGAACCAGAAGACGCCGTGCGCGACGGTGAGGACGAAGGCGAGCCAGAGCGTCGCGCGGATCCCGTCGATCACGAGCCACTTCTTCTTCTCGGTGATCCGTAGCGTCGCGACGAGGAAGCCGAGGTTGATGAAGAGCGGCATCGCGAACCACGCGGCGCCGAACGTGGCGAGGTTGAGCAGCGGCTCGAGCAGCCAGTACATGCCCACGTTCATGAGGCCGAAGAGGCCCGCCACCAGCGGGATGGCCCAGCGCGGCTCGATCTTGATCTTGGGGTTCCTGCGGGCGACGACGAAGAAGACCGCGACGAACCCCAGGAGGCGGATACCGAGCTTCAGGAGGAGCCAGGTCATGACCGGGAAGATGGCACCTAACGACCTGAAGTGCCAGGGATGTCGCGGACATCGCCACACTCCCGTGATACTTGTCGACATGCAGTTACATTTGTTTGGACATTTGTACATGAAACATTACATTTGTATCCATGGCCCCTGCGCGCCGCTCCACCCTCAGCCGCCGACGTCGTCGCGAGGTGTGGCTCGGGCTGACGGGTCTGGCGGCGGCACTCGCGGCGCTTCCGCTCCCGACGCACGCGCATAGCCCCGAGCTGGGCGCCACCCTGGCCATCGCCTCGATCGCGCTGCTGACCGGCCACCGCTGGGGGCTCGCGGTGCTCGTGGTCGCCGAGATCTTCCTCATCGGCGCGCTCTACCCGACCGCGTTCCTCACGTACCCGCCGAGCATCCCCGCGCTGGTGGCGGTCTTCATCAGCGTGCTCGGCGCCGTGCCCGGGCTCGCCTCGCTCGGCCGCGCGGCGGCCGAGATGGTCGAGCTCGTCGGCCTGCGCCGCACGACACGCGCGCGCCGCGTCGCGCACGCGGGGCTCCTGGCGCTCTGCGCCGTCGCCTGGCTGCTGCCGCTGGTCTGAACGCCAGTCCGGATCGCCCGGCGCCCGTTCAGCCGACCCAGGCGCGCGCGTTGTCGAAGATGCGCTGCCACGGCGACGACGACCAGGCGCGTGGACGCCACGTCGGCTGGAAGGCGCGGATCGCGCGCTCGGGGTGCGGCATCAGGATCGTGACGCGGCCCGACGGCACCGTCAGCGCCGTGATGCCGCGCGGTGAGCCGTTGGGGTTGGCGGGGTACGTGGTCGCGACCTTGCCGTGGCCGTCGACGAAGCGGGCGGCGACGAGGCCGG
>DDTA01000022.1:218-2502 GCA_002344285.1 Myxococcales bacterium UBA2376 | reverse complement strand
ACTGCTCGGAGCGGTTGCGCACGAAGCGCGGCCAGCGCTCGGCGCCGGGCACGAGCTCGCGCAGGGCCGACATCATCTGGCAGCCGTTGCACACGCCGAGCGCGAAGGTGTCGGGGCGCGCGAGGAAGCGCGTCAGCGACTCGCGCGCCGCCTTGCCGTAGAGCAGCGACTTGGCCCAGCCCTCGCCGGCGCCGAGCACGTCGCCGTACGAGAAGCCACCGACGGCGACGAGGCCGCGGAAGCGATCGAGGGCGAGCCCGCCGTGCAGGTCGGTCATGTGCACGTCGACCGCCTCGAAGCCGGCGGCGGTGAAGGCGTGGGCCATCTCGACGTGCGAGTTGCAGCCCTGCTCGCGCAGGATGGCGACCGCGGGGCGCGCGGCCCGAGGCGGGACGTTGACGAACGGCGCGGCGGGGCGCGCCTCGGGATCGAAGGTGAGCGACGCGGTGAGGCCGGGGTCGGCGGGGTCGAGGCGCGCGGCCTGCTCCTCGTCGGCGCACGCCGCGTCGTCGCGGAGCTGCGCGATCCGGTGCGTCGTGTCCGACCAGATCGCGCGCAGGTCGTGGCGCGAGCGATCGAGGAGCGTGTCGCCGGTGTCGGTGCGGACGACGATACGGTCGCCGGGGCGAGCGGTCGCCGCGATCCAGAGCCCGTAGGACAGACCGATCCGATCGAGCCGGTCGCGGACGCGATCGACGTGCTCGGGCAGGACGGCGAGGACGGCGCCGGGCTCCTCGTTGAAGAGGGTCGGGATCGGGTCCATGCCCGCGGGCACGCGGACGTCGAGCGCGGCGCCCGAGGCGAAGGCGATCTCGAGCAGGCTGACGATGAGGCCGCCGTCGGAGCGGTCGTGGTAGCCGACGAGGTACGGACGCAGCTCCTGCACCGCCTCGAAGAACCCGCGGAGGATCGCGGGGTCGTCGAGATCCGGCGCGGTGTCGCCGAGCTGACCGTAGACCTGCGCGAGGCACGAGCCGCCCAGCCGGTTCTTGTTCGACGAGAGATCGACGGCGAGGAGCTCGACCGGACCCGCGCGATCCGCGTCGAAGCCGACGTCCGGCGTGAGCACGCGCGCGACGTCGGTGACCGGCGCGGCGGCGGTGACGACGAGCGAGATCGGGGAGACGACGGCGTGGGCCCCGCCCTCGTCGTTCCACACCGTCTTCATCGACATCGAGTCCTTGCCGACGGGGATGGCGACGCCGAGCGCGACCGCCAGCTCCGCGCCCGCGGCGCGCACCGCCTCGTAGAGGCGTACGTCCTCGCCGGGCCAGCCGGCGGCGGCCATCCAGTTGCACGAGAGGCGCACGTCGGAGAGGCGCGCGATGGGCGCGGCCGCGATGTTGGTGATCGCCTCGGCGACGGCGAGGCGCGACGCCGCGCCGGGCGAGAGCAACGCGACCGGCGGCCGCTCGCCCATCGCCATCGCCTCGCCGGTCGGCGAGACGTAGTCGGTGGCGGTGACCGCCACGTCGGCGCACGGCACCTGCCAGCGGCCGACCATCGGCTCGCGCATGACGAGGCCGCCGACCGAGCGATCGCCGATCGTGACCAGGAAGCTCTTGTCGGCGACCGTGGGCAGGCGCAGGACGCGCTCGAGCGCGGCCTCGACCGTGACGCCGGCGAGGTCGAGGCGCGCGAACACGGTCGTCTCGGTCTTCACGTCGCGCACCATGCGCGGCGGCTTGCCGAGGAGGACCTCCATGGGCATGTCGACGGCGGGCGCGCGCGCGGCCGGATCGAGCAGCGGGTCGTCGACGCGCAGCTGCGGCTCGGCGGTGGCGTGACCGAGCAACGCCCATGGCGCGCGCTCGCGGGCGCACAGCGCGCCGAACTCGGCCTCGCGGCCGGGCGCCAGCGCGATCACGTAGCGCTCCTGCGCCTCGTTGCACCACAGCTCGGCCGGCGACATCGCCGGATCGCCCGACGGGATGGCGCGCAGGTCGAAGCGCGCGCCGCGGTGGCTGCCGTGCGCGAGCTCGGGCAGCGCGTTGGAGAGGCCACCGGCGCCGACGTCGTGGATCGAGACGATGGGGTTCTCGGCGCCCATCGCCCAGCACGCGTCGATCACCTCCTGGCAGCGACGCTGGATCTCGGCGTTGTCGCGCTGGACGGAGGCGAAGTCGAGGTCCTCGTGCGACGCGCCCTGCGCCATCGACGACGCGGCGCCACCGCCGAGGCCGATGAGCAGCGCGGGGCCGCCGAGGACGACCAGCGGTGCGCCGGCGGGTACGTCGCCCTTCTGCACGTGCTCGGCGCGGATGTTGCCGACGCCGCCGGCGAT
>DDTA01000022.1:0-185 GCA_002344285.1 Myxococcales bacterium UBA2376 | reverse complement strand
GTTGAACGCGGCGCCGCCGAGCGGACCGTCGATCATGATGTCGAGGGCCGACGCGATGCGCGCCGGCTTCGACGCGGGGCGCTCCCAGGGCTGGACGGCACCGGGGAGGCGCAGGTTGGAGACGGTGAAGCCGACGACGCCGGCCTTGGGCTTGGCGCCCTGCCCGGTCGCGCCCTCGTCGCGGA
>DDTA01000111.1:150-4135 GCA_002344285.1 Myxococcales bacterium UBA2376 | reverse complement strand
GACGTGGCTGTAGCGCTCGATCACCATCTGCTCGGTGACCCGCACGCTGCCGGTCGCGGCCACGCGCCCGACGTCGTTGCGTCCGAGATCGATGAGCATGAGGTGCTCGGCGCGCTCCTTGGGATCGGCGTGGAGCTCCTCCTCGAGCCGCACGTCGTCGGCGCGGGTGGCGCCGCGCGGCCGCGTGCCCGCGATGGGCCGCAGCTCGATCGTCCCGCCGTCGAGGCGCACCAGCGTCTCGGGCGACGCGCCGGTCACCGTCGCCTCGGGGTAACGCAGGTGGAACATGTACGGCGACGGGTTGATGACGCGCAGCGAGCGATACACGTCCAGCGGATCGACGCCGCCGCGCTCGACCTCGAGCCGCTGCGACAGGACGACCTGGAAGGCGTCGCCGGCGAGGATGTAGTCCTTGATCTGCTCGACCGCGCCCTCGAACTCGAGGCGCGGGAATCGCGACGCGGGCGCCGGCGTCGGCGCGCCCGCGGGCAGCGGCGCCAGCGCCTTCAGGCGCGTCCGCTCGCCGCGCAGGCGGACGATGATCTCGTCGATGCGGGCGCACGCGCGCTCGTAGGCGGCGTCGGCCTTCTCGGCGCGCGGGACGTACGCCGTGGCGACGACCTTGATGGTCTGGCGCAGGTTGTCGAAGATGACGAGCGTGTCGGTGACCGCCATGCACAGGGCCGGCACGCCCGGCGAGCCGTGCCCTGGCTTCTGCCGCGCCGGCAGATCCTCGAACGAGCGGACGCAGTCGTAGGCGATCCAGCCCACGGCGCCGCCCCAGAAGCGGGGCAGCCCCGGCGCCGGCGCCGGGCGGAACTCGCCCATCACCTCGGCCAGCGCCACCACGGGATCGGGCGCGGCCCACTCCGCCGTGCGCGGCGCTCCGCCGCTCTCGACGTCGAACCAGGTCGCGTGCGCCTGACCGCCGCGGCACGTGATGACGGCGCGCGGCGCGACGCCGACGAACGAGTACGCGGCCCAGGTCGCGCCGCCGACGACGCTCTCGAGCAGGAAGCTGTAGTCGCCGCCGCCGAGCGCGGCGTACGCCGACACCGGCGTGTCCGCGTCGGCGCACAGCTCCCGGTAGACCGGGATCAGGTTGCCCTGCGCGGCGGCCGCAACGAACTCGTCGCGCGACGGGTGATACATGAAGAGATCCGGGTTTATCACAGACAGGTTCGCCGTCGACGCCTGGAGCCGCTTCACGCTGTATCCTCCGCGCATGTCGCACGCCGCGGACACCGTCCACCCCGCCGATCCCGAGCTCGCCGCGCTGCTCACCGCCGAGGAGTCGCTCCAGCGCGACACGGTGCGGCTCATCGCGTCGGAGAACTACGCGTCCGCCGCCGTCATCGCGGCCACCGGCACCGTCCTCACCAACAAGTACAGCGAGGGCTACCCGAACAAGCGCTACTACGAGGGCCAGCAGAACATCGACAAGATCGAGCAGCTCTGCATCGATCGCGCGAAGGCGCTCTTCGCCGCCGACCACGCCAACGTGCAGCCGTACTCGGGCTCACCGGCCAACCTCGCCATCTACTTCGCCTTCCTCAAGCCGGGCGACACCGTCATGGGCATGGCGCTCCCCGCCGGCGGCCACCTCACCCACGGCTGGGGGGTGTCGATCACCGGCACCTTCTTCCGCCCGGTGCAGTACGGCGTCCGCAAGGACACGGGCCGCATCGATCTCGATGAGGTCCGCGACCTGGCGAAGAAGGAGCGGCCCAAGCTGCTCTTCGCCGGCGGCACCGCCATCCCGCGGACGATCGACTTCGCCGCCTTCGGCGAGATCGCGCGCGAGGTCGGCGCCGTCTTCGCCGCGGACATCGCCCACATCGCCGGGCTCGTCGCCGCCGGCGTCCACCCATCGCCGGTCCCCGTCGCCGACGTGGTCTCGACGACGACGCACAAGACGCTGCGCGGCCCGCGCGGCGGCATGCTCCTCTGCCGCGAGGCCCACCAGAAGGCGATCGACAAGGCGGTCTTCCCCGGCCTCCAGGGCGGCCCGCACAACCACACGACCGCCGGCATCGCGGTCGCGCTGCACGAGGCGTCGCAGCCGGCGTTCAAGACCTACGCCCAGCAGATCGTCGCCAACGCCCGCGCGCTGGCCGCGGCGCTCGTGGAGCACGGCTTCGACGTCATCACCGGCGGCACCGACAACCACCTGGTCCTCGTCGACGTCACCGGCAAGGGCACCGCCGGCAAGCCGCTCGCCCGCGCGCTCGACGCGGCCGGCATCGTCACCAACTACAACACGGTCCCCTTCGACCCGCGCAAGCCCTTCGATCCGTCGGGCATCCGCCTCGGCACGCCGGCGGTCACGTCGCGCGGCATGAAGGAGGCCGAGATGAAGCAGATCGCGGCGTGGATGGACGCGATCGCGCAGGCCCCCGCCGACACCGCGCTCCAGGCCAGGATCCGCGGCGAGGTGAAGGAGCTGACCGCCCGCTTCCCCGCCCCGGGCCTCTGATCGGGCCCGGTCAGCCCGAGCCGTCGCCGAGGGCGCGGTCGATCTTGGTCTTCAGCTCGACGTAGCGCCGCAGGAAGTCGTAGTGCTTCTCGCGGAAGTTCTGCGTGTACCGGCGCTCGCGCGCCTTGGCGCGGAACGCCTCGGCCAGCTCGTCGAGCCGCGCGAGGATCTGCTTGGTGTCGTCGAACGGCGAGATCAGCGTGCGCTGCCCGCCGGTCTCGAGCAGGTTGACGTAGCCGCCCTCGCCCGGGCCGCGGAACACGAAGACGACCGTGTCGCCGCTCTGGGCGCGGATCGTCGAGGTGACCATCGACGACGGCAGGTCGTGCAGGTCCTCCGAGACCAGCGCGAAGTGGAAGCGGCCGCTCGACATCCGATCGAGCGCCTCGCCGCCGCTGGTGGCGTGGATGAAGGTGAAGCCGGCGACGCCCGCCTCGCGGAGCTCCTCGACCATCGAGTCGACCTCGTCGACCACGAGCACCGCGAAGTTGTCGATGTCCATCGAGCGCGCCGCCGGATCCTTCCCGGCGAGGCGGTCGGCGAGATCGAGCGCGCGGCGCTCGGCGTCCATGAACTTCTGCAGGAACACCTCGTGCACGCCGCGCACCTCAGCCAGCACCGAGTCGACCTCGCGCTTGCCCACCGAGCGCCCCGCGGCCTCGAGCACGCGGTCCTTCAGGTACGCCACCGAGTCGGGCGCCTTGAGGATGAGATCGATCGCGCCCGCGCGCACGGCCGCCACCGCGTCCTCGAACGAGCGCCGGGGCGTGAGCGCGACGACCATCGAGGTCGGCGACGCCAGCTTGACCTGGCGCACGGTGTCGAGCCCCGCGCCGGGCGCGGGCGTGTCGAGGTCGATCAAGATCACCGAGAAGAACTGGCGATCCACGGCGGCGAGCGCCGCCTCCGGATCCTTCACGCAGGTGACGTGCAGGCTGGCCGCGCCGAGCAGCTGCGACATGCCGTTCTGGACGTTCGGGTCCTGATCGACGACGAGCACCTCGGCCCCCACCAGCTCGCGGGCCATGCCGGGGATCCGTGCAGCGAGACTCTCTTGGCGCGTGGTCATGATCAGTTGTTGCGCGGCCCGAACCGGAACACGTGGACGAACTCCACGGGCTCGCCCTCGGCATGCGCGGGGAACGTCCACTGCGCAGCCGTGGCCTGCACGCAGTTCGCGAGATCGTTCGAGCCGGTGGTGTTGCGGGTCACGCGCACGTTCTGGACCGCCCCAGTAGGCATCACGGCCAACCCGATGTCCACTTCACCCGCGAGCGGTTGGTCATCGGGCAGGGCCTTGGTCGCGTTCTGGTAGCAGCGGTCCATCTTGCCACTGCTCTGCACGATCATGCGCGAGAGGTGACTGGCCAGCTGCGCGGCCGAGACCGACGCCTCCGCCGCATCCACGATCACCTCGGCCGCGTCCACGACGCCCGCATCCACCACCACGCGCGCGTCGATCACCACCCCCGCATCCACGACCCCCGCATCGATCCTCCCCGCCACCGC
>DDTA01000111.1:0-125 GCA_002344285.1 Myxococcales bacterium UBA2376 | reverse complement strand
CCCCGCCACCGCCGCCGCAGCAGCCGCCGCCGCCTCGATGGGATCCACCGATCCGGAACCCGATCCCGAACCCGATCCGGAACCCGACGCCGATCCCGCGCTCTGCCCCGTGCCCGTGCCCGTGC
>DDTA01000112.1 GCA_002344285.1 Myxococcales bacterium UBA2376 | reverse complement strand
GAACCTATACCGTATCGCTGCTCGCGTATGAGCGGCCGGACGGCGGCGGCGACAGCTACGGCCCGACCCTCGTGAGTTTCGTCATCACCAGCACGCCCTCGGCGGGGCCCAGCATCGTCACGCCACCGGCCGGACGAACCGTCGCCGCTGGCACGAACGTCACCCTTACGGTCGAGTTTCTGGCCAACCCGGCGCCCACGTTCCAGTGGCGCAAGAACGGCGCCCTCATCGCCGGAGCGAACGGTCCGTCGCTCACGCTCGAAAACGTCCAGGCCGCGGACGCCGGATCCTACACCGTCATCCTCAGCAATCTCGCCGGGCTCGTCACGTCCGCCCCCGCGGTGCTCGCGATCGATCCCGCGGCGCTGGGCATCACGTCCCACCCCGCGAGCCAGCACGTCGCCGCCGGCGCCACCGTCACCCTGACGGCCGCGGCCAACGGCTCCGGGCTCACGTACCAGTGGACGAAGAACGGCGTCGCCCTTCCCGGAGCCACCGGCGCCACGCTGGTGCTCCGCGACGCGACCGCGGCCGCGATGGGTTTCTACCGCGCCGAGGTGCGCAGCGGCACCGCGCTGGTCAAGTCCACCGTCGCGACCGTCACGGTCGACACCGGCGGGCAGAGCCGGTTGACCAACGTATCCACCCGCGGGTTCGTCCCCGCCGGTGGCTCGCTCACCCCCGGCTTCGTCGTGCAGGGCAACGCGCCCAAGTCGCTCGTCATCCGCGCGGTCGGGCCGACGCTGGGGAGCTTCGGCGTGGGCGGGACGCTGGCGGACCCGGTGCTCGATGTCATTCCTCTGGGCAGCGAGACGGCCGCCGCTTCGAACGACAACTGGGGCGGCGCCGCCGCTCTGACCGCCGCGTTCGGCCGCGTTGGCGCCTTTCCGTTCGCCGCCGCGAGCTCGAACGACGCCTCGGTGGCGGCCGTGCTCGGCGCTCCGGGTGCGGGCGCGTACACGGTCCGCATCACGTCGAAATCGCCGACCGTCGGCGGAATCGCCCTCGCGGAAGTCTACGACGAGGATGCACCGGGCGCCTCCAGCCGGCTGGTGAACGTCTCGACTCGCGGCTTCGTGGGCACGGGCGATCAGGCGTTGGTGCCCGGCTTCTTCGTCGGAGGGAACGCACCGAAGCGGGTGCTGATTCGCGCCGTGGGACCGGGACTGGCGCAGTTCGGCGTGACGGGAGTGGTCTCCGATCCACAGCTCACGCTGGTGCCGCTCGGCAGTGACGAACCGGTCGCAGCCAACGACAACTGGGGTGGCACGGCCGCGTTGCAGGGCGCGTTCACCCAGGCGGGTGCTTTCGCCCTGCCGGCAGGAAGTGCGGACGCCGCCATCGTGCTGCGGCTGCCGNNCGGCTACACGGTCGTCGTCGCGGGCGTCGGCACCACGATCGGCACGGCGCTCGTCGAGGTGTACGATCTGGATCCGCGGTAGCGCGGACGGTCGATCAGCCGGCGGCCTGCACGCCGCCGCTGAGCCGGACTCCTGGAGTTGGCTTTCAAATCAGCCGTACAGACCGCCGTACCGAACGGTGGATCGGCTTGTCCTCANNGCTGCGGACCGGTCCATCACACGTCAGCCGACTGGGGACAGGCGGCTCCACCTCACCTGCATGCGTCCGGCTGACGTTTCCCTCAACTCGAGGCCGGGGCGTCAGACCGCCCCTACACCACCAGCGCGATCTGCTCGCCGGGCCCGTGCACGCCTTCGATCAGGATGCCTTCGACGTCCGCGGTCTTCGACGGTCCGGTGCACCAGACGACATTGCGATCGTCACCCAGCCCCGCGACCGCCTGCGGCAGATCGGCGAAGAGGGATGAGCGTTCCACGACGGCGACATGGACCCACGGCGCGAGCGCGCCGAGGCGGCACGACGTCGCGGCGTCGTTGAGAATGATCGTGCCGGTTTCCGCAATCGCGCCGGCCGCGCGCGTGATGCCGAACGCGTAGTCGTCCACCCGCGTGCGGTCGAACGCGGTCTCGACCTGGAAGCCGGCGCCGAAGTGCGGCGCGAGGCCCGGCCAGAGCACCGGGTCGCAGTAGCCGTGCAGCCGGCCGCCGGTGCGGAGGTGAGCGACGAGCGCGGCCGGCGTGAAGAAGGCGAGGCCGCCGACTTTCCTGATTCGCTCGCCGAAGAGCTCCGCCAGATCGCGTCCGGCGAGGACCTGTCGCAACACGGCGATCTCGGTGTCGTACTGCGGCAGCGGCGCGCGCACGCGCAAGGGCGCCAGCGCGCCCCGCACGCGGGAAAAAATGGCTTCGCGATCGTCGCTCATGCTCGATTCGTCCTACTCAGGATCTCGAATTTCAATTCTCAGATTCCGCGTCCGGATGCTCCGGCGCCGCGTGGCAGGTTCATCGGCTTCGTCGCTGGCGCAGCCATTTCCTGAACTCGCCGCCGCGCCAGGCCGGCAGTTCCCGCTGGGCGGCCCAGGCCTGCAGCGCGGGCACCGGGATCAGTTTTGTCGGCACGTGGTTCATCAACCGGCCGCCGGCGAGCGCCGCGCGCCAGGCCGTCGGTTGCGAGGCCAGCAGCGCCCAGGCACCCATCGGCGGCGTGCCGGGCGAAGGCACGTTCTCCTCCTTGGCGCGCTGTCGCAGACGCAGCAGCAGGTCCGGGATCGGGATGTTGACCGGGCAGACCTCATTACAGGCGCCGCAGAGCGAAGAGGCCTTCGGCAGGTCCGCCAGTTGCGGGAAGCGCTCGCCCGCGAGCAGCGGCGAAAGGACGGCGCCGACCGGTCCGGGATAGACGCTGCGGTAAGCGTGACCGCTGGCCTGGCGATATACCGGGCAGACGTTGAGGCAGGCGCCGCAGCGGATGCAGCGCAGGATCTCGCGGCATTCGCTCGCGAGCACCTCCGTCCGGCCGTTGTCGACGAAGATCACGTGCATCTCCTCGGGGCCGTCCGGCTGCGCGGCGGACTTCGGGCCGCCGATGAACTCGGTGTAGACGGTGAGTTCCTGCGCGGTGCCCGAGCGGCCGAGCAGGTTGAGCAACACGGCGAGATCGCGGTCGCGCGGCACGATCTTCTCGATGCCGACGAGCGCGATGTGGCACTTCGTGGCCGCGAGGCAGAAGCGCGAATTGCCCTCGTTGGTCACGAGCACGATGCGGCCGCTCTCCGCGGAGACGAAATTGGCGCCCGTGAGCCCGACGTCCGCGGCCAGGTACTTGTGCCGCAGGTAATGCCGGGCGCGCCGGGTGATCGTGCCGGGATCGTCATCGTAGGCGCCGAGCCCCTCCCGCTCGAAACTCCGCGCGATCTCGCGCCGGTTCTTGTGGATGATCGGGCGGACGATGTGGCTCGGGTGGTCGTGGTCGATCTGGACGATGAACTCGCCCAGGTCGGTCTCGAGCGCCTCGATGCCATGGCCCTCGAGGAAGTGCGCGAGCTCGATCTCCTCGCTCACCATCGTCTTCGCCTTGACGAGCTTCGTCGCCCCGCGGGCCTGCATGATGCGCAGCACGGCCTCGCAGGCGCCCTGCGCCGTCGATGCCCAGTGCACCTTCGCCCCGTTGCCGGTCAGCCGCGCCTCCACCTGGGGAAGCAGCGTATCCAGATTCTCGATCGCGTGCTGCTTGATCTCCCCCGCCAGCGTGCGGAGCCGGTTGGGGTCGGCGAACTGGTCGAAAAGCAGCTTCGTGCGCTTCTCGTGCGTGGTCTTGGTGCTCTGGTAGACGGAGGCGCGCGTCTCCGGACTCAGCTCGCGGGCAAATTGGTCGATCGGCTGGGAAGGCATGGCGGATGGCAGGGCGGGAGCGGAGGCGAGGAAAGGCACGGTGGCCCTCCTCCGGCTTCCTACTCCCGGATCCCTCCCTTCAACGCATCGCGCAGCACCTGGGCGAGGTGGCGGATCCGGATGGGTTTACCTTCCCGGGCAGCCAGGCCGCCGAGATGCATCAGGCAGCTCATGTCGGCGGAAACGAAAACGTCGGGCAGAGCCGCCCGCACGTGCTCGAGTTTCAGCGTGCCCATCGCGGCGGAGATATTGGGGAACGAGACCGAAAACGTGCCCCCGAAGCCGCAGCACTGCTCGCCTTCGCCGAACTCGACGATCCGGAGGCCCGGTACGGAGCGCAGCAGGGTAAGCGCGGCCTCGCCGCTCGCCGTGCCGCGCGAATGACATGACCGGTGGAAGGCCACGGTGGCCTCGAAGCGGCCCTCCCAGGACGAGACGCCGAGCCCGTTGACGATGAAGTCGGCCAGTTCCCACGTCCGGCGCCCCAGCGCCTCCACCTCGGGCAGGTCCCGCTCCCGTTCGAATTCGAGCACGGCGCCGTGGAACAGCATCGCGGCGCACGAGCCCGAGGGCACGACGACCGGCTCGTCGCCCGCGAAGGTCCTCACGGTATGCCGCACCACCTTCCGGGAGGCCGCCCAGTCCCCGCCGTTGAAGGCGGGCTGGCCGCAGCAAGTCTGGCTCTCGGGAAAGCCGACCTCGACGCCCAGGTGCTCGAGCACCTCGACCGTGGCGGCCGCCACGTCGTCGTAGAACGCGTCGCACAGGCAGGTGGCCATGAGCTGCACGCGCTTGCCGGTGATGGGACTGCGCTCGGAGTTGAGCATGAAACGTAGCGTGCAACGGTGCGGCGGCCGGGGGTGCTGGCAAATCCTTTGTCGCGGCCCGGAAAACAGGCAGGCGGCCCCGTGCCCCGGGGCCGCCTGCGCGGGAAACGCCGGTCAGGGCGCGAGGCTCAGAACGCGCCGCGGATGCCCACCGTCCAGATCGCGCCATAATCGTTATGGCTGATGACGATGTCGCTGCGGCCCGGGCCGAAGTACGAACGCTGCTGGCGGTTGAAGATGTTGCGGGCGTTGACGAAGACCGTGATCAGGGACGACACGCGGTAGCCGAGCTGCATGTCGTGGTTGAGGCGTTCGCCCGTCATGTTCACCCAGCCGTTGGCCGGGATCGCGCCGCGCCGGTGGATCGGCACCCAGACGACGTTCCAGCGGGCGGAGAACCCGCGGTAATCGAACGAGACGCCGCCACTCATCAGGTTCTCCGGACGGCGGAAGTTCTCGTAATCGTCGTAGTGCAGGAGCGTGTAGTTGGCGAAGGCCGACAGCCGCTGCCAGACGCCCGGCAGGAACACCATGTTCTGGCGGTAGCTGAACTCCATCGTGCTCACGTGCGCCTTGCCGACGTTGTCCGTCGTGGTCACGCGGTAGCCGAAGAGATCGATGTTCTCGGAGTTCGGATACGTCTCGGTGATGTCGAGTTCGTAGACATTGCTCCGGATCAGGTTCTTGATGTCGCGCCGGGCGGCGGAGACGGTGAAGAAACCGGCCCGCTTCGGGAAATAGTACTCGGCGCTGACGAAGAAATTCCGGCCCGCCTCCGCCTTGAGGTCGGCATTGGGGATCGTGGCGGTCGGCGGCGTCGCGTCCGGATTCAGCGTGATGCCGCCCGCCAGGTTGCTGAGGTCGGGACGCGTGATCGAGTCGTTGTACGACGCGCGGAAGATCAGGTCGTTGGTCAGCCGGTACGTGGCGTGGAGGTATTTCAGCCAGGTGTGATAGTCGGAGGAGTTCGACGCGTTGCCGTCGTAGCGGGCGAGATAATACTCGGCGGTGGTCGGGGCGGCGGCAGGCGGCAGCGGCGCGCCGATCCGGCGGCGGGCGGCGAGATCGCCGCGGTCGAGCGGGCCGCGGCCGTTGCTGCGGGTCTTCTCCACCCGGACTCCCGGCGCGAGGTCAAACTTCGGCGTGAGCTTGAAGATGACCTGCGCGTAGGCGGAATCGATCTGCTCCTTCACGTCCCAGTGCCCGCGCAGCCGGAGGCGGAGTTGCTCGGCCTCGGAGACCGGCTGGAAGCGCTCGGGGTTGGAGCCGAGTTCACGCGCGCGGCTGTAGCGGTCGAGGCCGGGGATGCCCTGCAGGTTGCCGCCGGCGAGGTTGCGCGCGGTGTAATGCGGCTCGGCGGTCCAGCCTTCATCCCCGGTGTTGGCGCGCAGGTCGGGGCCGAGGTAGATCCAGGGCGCGAGGTCCATGCGGTCGACGTTGCGGATCGTCTGCGAGATGTCGCCGCCCCACTTGATCAGCGTCGGGAACTTCAGCGCCGAGAGATTGTAGCGCAGGTCCGCCTTGGCGGTCCACTTCTGGTCCTTCGAGTTGAACTCGTACCGGCCGTTCGACGTGGGCCGGGTGCCGCCCGTCGGCAGGGTCGGCTGCGTGAGCGCCTGGTAGCTCGCGAGATTGCGGAAATCGGGTCCCGCCAGCTGCGTGACGTTGATGCCGGCGTCGCCGCCGTTCGCACGGTCCCACCGCAACGTGAGCCCGGGCAGCTGGCCGGTGCTCGCGACGTTGAAGAAACCCATGATGATGTCGTGATAGTAATTCGTGCTGCGCGACATCTGGGCCTGGGCGTCGGCGCGGAACGCCCCGCGGCGGTAGGAGCCGCCGGCGAGCGCGGTGGTGGTGGCGCCATGCTTGTTGAAGCCGTTGCCGTTGTGGATCTCGGCGGTGGCGTTGGTCGAGGTCTGCGAGGCAAGCGAGAAATCGACGCCCGCCTGCCGCGGATCCGCGGCGGCCGGACCGTTGACCGCGTTGTTGAAACGCAGCGTGAGATTGCGCTGAAAATTGCGCGCGGAGTACGTGTTGTAGTCGATCCGGCCGAACACCATCAGGTCGGGCGACACCTTGTAGTCGAGCCGCAGGTTGTAATTGCCGCGGTTCGTGGTTTTCGGCGCGTCGATCAGCGCGAACGAGCTGAGGCGCGGGGTCTCCGTCGCGTTGTCCGCCGGGTTGGTGTTGAACACGTACCCGTGCGTCATGATGTTCTGCTCGACCATCGTGCGGGCGAAGCTGAAGCCCGCGAGCACGCCGAGGCGCTCGCCAAAGACATCGGAATATTCGAGCGAGCCGTTGGGCTGCAGCTTGGAGAGCTTGCGGTCCGTCGGGCCCGGCGTGCGTTTCAGCGTCATCTGGTTCGAGTTGAGCTGGGCGCTCGCCGACCAGCGGATCTGGCGGCCCTTGCGGTCGAACGCGCCCTTGCTGCGCAGGTTCACCACGCCGGCGAGCGCGCTGCCCGCGACGTCGGGCGTGGGGGTCTTGCTCAGCTCGACGGTCTCGATGCTGGAGATCGACAACTGCTCGAACTCGAACGCCCGCCCGGTGGCGATGTTGGAGGAGCCCGCGCTCGCGACCGGCGCGCCGTCCATCATGATCACGGCGTACTTCGGATCGAGCCCGCCGATGCTCACGGTGCGCACGTCGGCGTCCACATAATCCATCATCACGCCCGGCAGCAGCTTCATGAACTCGCCGATGTTCCCTTCCGAGACGTCGCCGAAGGCGTCCGAGGCGACGACCGACTTGATCTCCAGCGCCGCCTTCTGCTCCTGGATCGCCTGGAAGTTGCCCTCGCGCTCGGTGACGACGCGAAACTCGCCCATCTTCACCACGGAGGCGTCCGCCCTGGCGCCCATCGCGAAATCGCGCGTGACCGTCTGCCCGGCGGCGACCGCGACGGTCGCCTCGCCGCGGAGCCGCTCGCGCACCGCCGCGAGCCGCGGGCGGTCGCGGCCCGCCAGCACCACGCGGGCGCCGCCTGCGGCGAGCGCGCCGGCGACCAGGCCGCCGACGACGCCGCTGGCGCCGTACACGACGATGCTCGGCGTCACGGGAACTCCAGCGCGAGGGAGACGCGCCCGACGTGCGACCAGCGCGCGTAGGTGCCCGCCGACGTCGGGGCCCCGTACCCCGCGCGCACCGTCGCGCACGCCGGCAGCGACACGTCGTAGCCGCTGTCGACGCAGTCGAGGAGCCGCACCGGATCGAACGCGCCCGGGCTGGAGGTGGCCGACGGCTGGTAGCCGGTGTTGTACGCGAGCTGGGCGACCCAGCGCGAGCCGAGCCGCAGCTGCGCGCCCCCGCCGGCGGTCAGCTGCGCGCCCCACGGGGCGCGCGCGGAGAGGCGGTCGCTGGCGACCGCGCCGCTGTCGATCCCGACGCGCGCGCCGAGCCGCAGCACCTGACCGTCGTCGATCTCCTCGACGCCGACCTCGAGGGCGAAGGCGTCGCGCAGGCCGCGCGGCCGCGGGTAGATGGGCGGGACGCCGCCCGCGGCGAGATCGCCGCCGTAGGTGCGGACGTCCTCGTAGCTCGCGCGACCGAGCAGGCGCCAGCGCAGCTCGCCGACCAGGTCCCAGCGCTCGCGCATGCGCGACCGCGCGCCGAGCCGCACGATCTGCGGCTGCTTGACGAACAACGTCGCCTCGCCGACGCGCACCGCGCCACCGTCGCGCGGCGCGCTCACCACGCGCGCGTCGCCGGTGCGCTCGACGCGCCCGAGATTCCATGGCCGCTGGTACGTGATGCCGAGGAGCACGTCGCCCGGCAAGGTCACCAGCGCGCCCGCGGCGAAGCGCAGGTCGTCGAGCGTGAGCGCCGGCAGCTCGACGCCGAACACCTCCCAGCGCTCGGACGCCACCGTGACGGTCCACAGCTCGGTCGCGAGCGGGTTCTCGAGCCCGCAGCGCATTCCGCCGCAGTCGCTCTCGATGCCGCGGCTGGGGTCGCGCCCGGCCTCGACCGCGGTGTCGCGCGCGAAGCGCAGGACCGTGTCGCGCGTGCTGAACGTGCCGGCGAGCCCGAGCGAGATCCGGCCGGTGAGCCGGTACGCCGCCGAGAGCGTCCCGTAGTCGATCCGACGCGTGCGGCTGCCGCGCGTGTGGTACGCGAGCGCCGCCTCGCCGGCCAGCGTCTCGTCGGGCGGCGGCACGCTGGTGATGAAGGCGATCGAGCCGCCCGGCCACGCGCGCATGATCCCGGCGTTGCCGCCGGCGCCGGCGGTCGTGCCGTCGATCGACGGCCCGTCGGTGAAGCCGCCGTTCTCGTCGACGAGCCGGCGGTCGATCGAGAGCTGATCGAACGTGCCCACGCCGCCGAGGAAGACGTGGATGCCCGGCGTCGCGAGCAGCATCGGCGCCGGGTTGGCGATGATGTTCGCCGGGTGCGGCGACGTCGGTCCCGCGAACACGGCGCCGTCCCACGGCGCGTCGCCGGGAGACGCCGCGGCCGGCGAACCCGTGATGGCCGCGACGACGATCACGATCGGCCAGCGCACGGCGAGAACCCTACCACGTCGTGACGTATCATCGCGGCGCGTGCCCCACCTCCGGAACCTCCACGTCCTCGTCGCCACCGTCGCATGTCTCCTGCTCGTGGTCGCATGCGAGAAGACCACGCACGAGGCCATCGAGAAGTGGGAGACCACCAAGAAGGGCGAGGGCAAGCTCAGGGACACCTTCACCGATCGCTCGCTCGATCCCGATCTGTCGGCGCACGCCGCCGAGGTCCTCCTGCGCAAGCTCGAGGACACCTACGTGCGCACCACGTTCGAGCAGATGGAGAGCGGCCGGCGCGCCAAGGTGATCGCGAAGCTGGCGCCGCGCCTGTGGACGCTGGCGCGGATCGAAGGCGAGATGACCGCGCCGAGCCAGCGCCAGATGATGGCGAAGGACATGCTCGTCGACCTCCGCGCGTGGGCCGACCAGGCGGCGCGCGATCAGATCGACGGGTACCTGACCGACTGGCTCACCGGCGGCTACTATGAGGGTCGCGCCGAGGCCGGCCGCCACACCGGCGCGCAGATCATCCGCATGCTCGGCGCGCGCGCCGGGGAGCGGCTCATCGCCGAGGCGAACCGCATCATCGCCGCGCCCGACCAGGGCGCGAAGCGGCGCAAGCTCGGCGACGAGCTCCTGCTCGGCCTGGCGGTGTCGGGGTCTCCCGAGGCCGTGAAGCTCGTGCTCGACATCTTCGCCATGGACCGCGGCGACGAGACGTTGCCCGATCGCGCGATGGCGGCGCTCTACCGGGCCTACCTGGACAGCGGCGGCGCGTATCCCGTGGCCGACGGGGCCGCCCTCCAGCCGCACGTGGCGCGCCTCGCCGAGATCGCGAAGGACGACGGCAACTCGCCGCAGGTGGCCAACGACGCGGTCGCGCTCCTGCGCGCCGCCGGGATGCCGCACTGCCTCGAGCCGCTGCTCGGCATGGTCAACCACCCGCACCGGAACCCTCGCTTCATCTGGGTGGCGGTCAACAACTCGCTCCGGTGCGGCGGACCGGCGGCGTTGCCGCGCGTGGCCGAATCGCTCGCGACGGCGGGCCCCTACGATCATCGCGACCTCGGCGGCGCGACGTGGGAGACCTTCGCCTCCCTGGGACAGCGCGACGGGTTCATCGAGGCGGCGCGGGGGCTCCTGGGGTCGCGGAGCTGGGTGGCGCGATGGATCGCGGCCGAGACCATGGGCGTCCTGTCGGCGAAGTCGGAGGCCGCCAAGGTGGCCGAGCTCGCCGACGACAAGACCCGGCTCGCCGGCTACTGGGGTGACCAGAAGGACGTGCCCAAGGCCCAGCGAAAGCCGGAGCCGACCTTGGGACAGCGCGCCGCCGAGATCGCGGCGAAGCTGCGCTGACCGGCCGGCGCGACCCCATCGCGCCCCGGACTTTTCCAGCGCCCATAGAGCGAACCGCGCAGACAAGTAGTATGCTGCCTCGGAGGAGACCCCCCGGGAGATGGACCAGTCCAAGAAGACGATGCGCCACTTCTACTGCCGCGACGTCCTGTGGGAGACGTTCGAGCAGATGGCCAACGACTTCGACTGCTCCATCGACTACTTGATCAACGAGTCGATGCGCTATTACGCGCGCTCGAAGAACTATCCGGCCGCGGGGCAGGGCGCCTCGTCGGCGTCGATGTCGGGCGCGGGTCCCTCGTCATCGCACAGCCCGACGCAGCCACCGCCGCCCGGGCTCGCCGCCCGTCGTCCCGCGCCGACGACCTCGCCGCCGCCGAGCCAGCCGCCGACCGCGCCCAACGCGCCGCGCCGCCCCGCGCCCCCGACGCCCGCCGGCCACATGGGTGGCGGCGTGCCGATGGGCGGTGCCATGGCCGCGCCGCGCGCCGCGCCCGCCCAGTCGTATCCTCCGCCGGCCGCGCCCGCGCCGCCGCCGCCGCGCATGGATCCCATGGGCGGCTCGCCCACGCTCTTCCTGATGTTCAACGGCCAGCGCTACCCGGTGACGAAGGACCAGTTCATCATCGGCCGCGGCTCGAAGACGAGCGACCTGGCGATCAAGGACGGCAACATCTCGCGCAAGCACGCGGCCGTCATCCGCCGCAACGGGACCTTCTACATCAAGGATCTCGGCTCGACCAACGGCATCGATTACAAGGGGATGCGCATCGACAACAAGCGCATCGACGAGGGCGACGTCTTCCACCTCTGCGACTACGAGCTGCGGTTCACCTACCGCGGCGACTAGCGCCGCGGGGGGTACCGCGGCGACTAGCGCCGCGGGTGGCCTACCGCGGCGACTGAGCGCGGCGTCAGGTGGCCTGCAGCTCTGCTTGCACCTTCTCGCCGCGCTTGAGCCCCAGGCGCGCGTAGATCGCGAGCGCCTCGCGCAGCATGTCGGTGCCGTGCTCGATGGCGCCGTTCTCGATCTTGTAGCGGCCGAAGAGCTCGAGCCCGCGCGCGGTCGCGGCGTCGTTGCCGATGTCGCGCAGGACGGCGAGCCCGCGGCGGAAGTAGCCCTCGGCCGGAGGCTCGGTGGGCTCGTCCATGATCTCCGTGCGGTCGGCGTCGTAGAGGCTGCCCGAGAGCACCTGGCCCAGGGCCAGGAGCGCGAGGCCCTCCTTCTCCTTCAGCCCCGCGTGCGTCGCGACGGCGAGCGCGCGCTCGGCGAGCTCGCGGGCCTCGGCGATCTTGCCGACCTCGAGCTCGAGCAGCGCCAGGATCCGGCAGCACTCGCTCTCGAGCTGGCGCGCCTCGAGGTCCTCGATGATCTCGAGCGCGTCCTCGAGCCGGCTGCGCGCCTCCTCGAGCTTGTGCTCCTCGAGCGCCAGCTCGCCGAGGTGGGTGAGCACGATCGCCGAGTAGGGCAGCGCGCCGATCTCCTCGGCGCCCGCGAGCGCGGCCAGCCAGCCGGCGCGCGCCTCGGCGAGCTCGCCGAGCTCGTACGCGAGCTGCGCCAGGTTGATCTGCGAGACCACGGCGCCCCAGCGATCGCCCGCCTGCTTGCGCAGCCCGAGCGCCTCGGCGTGGCAGTTCGCCGCCGCGTCGTACTGCCCGCGGTCTTGCTGCACGTTGCCGAGGTTCGAGAGCGACGCGGCGATCGAGCGCTTGTCACCCAGGTGCCCGCGGCGCGACAGCGCCTCGGTGATCTTGGCGAACGCCTCGTCGTTGCGACCGAGCAGGTGGAGCGCCTTGCCGATGTCATCGAGCGAGCCGGCGATGCCGCGCAGGTCGCCCGCGGCGCGGAACAGCTCGGCGCCACGCTCGAGGTACTCGAGCGACAGCTTGAGGTCGCCCTTGCGCCGCCACACGCGGCCCATCTTGTTGAACGCGACGGCGGCCTTGGCCTTGGACGCGCCCACCCACGACAGGCGCAGCATGCGCTCGAACGCGCCCAGCGCCGCCTCGAAGTCGCCGATGAGCTCGTAGACCGAGCCGAGGTCGTGCCAGAGGTGGATGCGCGCCGCGTGATCGGTGTCCCCCACGCACGCGAGCGCCCGGTCGTAGAGCCGGATCGCCCGCTCGTTGTGGAACCCGTGCCGGGCCGCCTCGGCGGCGCGGCGATAGCGGCCCGCGGCCTCGCGCGTCTCGCCGGCGCGCTCGAGGTGTCGCGCGACCTCCTCCTGCGCCGCCGGCCCACGGCCTTCCGGGCGCAGCTCGAGCCACTGCGCCGCGAGGCGGTGGTAGCGGCGGCGCACCGCCTCGTCGAGGCTGTCGAGCACCAGCGACCACAGGATCGGGTACGCGAAGCGGAGCTCGCGCTCGCCCTGCATCTGCGGCGGGTCGACCTCGACCAGCCACTCGCGCTCGATCAGCTTGGTGAGCGACGCGTTGACCGTGACCCGCGAGTGATCGCCCGACGCGGCGATCTGCGACAGCGTCGGCCCGTCGGGATCCGAGGTCTCGAGGTGGATGGCGCGCTCGACGGCGAGCACCGCGTCCATCCAGCACACCTCGCCGACCACGGCGGCCATCTCGAGCACGCGGCGGTCGACGGGATCCATGACACCCAGGCGGGCGGCGACGAGCTGCTCGTACGTGCGCGGCAGGTTGGTGGCGGCGAGGCGCGCCTCGTCGAGCCGCCACGTGGCGCCCGGCCCGCGCACGATGCAGTCGCTCTCGAGCAGGAGCCGGACGAGCTCGTGGATCGCGCGCGGCGAGCCGCCCAGCGAGCGGGCGTGCGCGAGCAGCCGGTCGGGCACGGTGCCGAGCGGCAGCAGCAGCTCGCGCAGGAGCGCGTCCGCGTCCATGGGCGTGAGCGGCCCGAGCTCGATCTTCTCGGGGGCGACGTCGCCCTCGCCGAAGCTGGGATACCGCTCGTAGAGCGACGCCTGCGCGGTGGTCACCAGCATGATGCGCGAGCTGCGGAGGCCGGCGCACAGGTACTGGCAGAGGTTGATCGTCTCCGGACCGGCGAGCTCGAGGTTCTCGAGCACGAGGAGGAGCGGGTGCTGTTCCGCGTCGGCGGCGAGGAAGCGCCGCACCGCCAGGAACGTGCGGGTCTCGAGCTGCGACGGCGACTCGACCAGCGGCCCGACGACCGGGCTGTCGTCGAAGCCGATCCGCATCAGGTGCGCGAGCAGGTGCGCGACCTCGGTCACGCGCGCCGGCGGGAGCACGTCGGCGACGCCGGCGATCACGCGCTCGCGGCTGTCCTGGAGCGGCGCGCCGGGCGCGATGCCGAAGCGCTGCGCGAGCAGGCGCGCGAACGCCGTGTACGAGCCGGCGCCCTCGTCGGCGATGCCGGTGAGGACCCGGACGTCGGGGGCGGCCTCGCGGCAGGCCTTGGCCACCTCGGTGACGAGGCGGCTCTTGCCCATACCGGGCTCGGCGATGATGATCGCCGCGGCGATCGCGTTGTCGGAGGTCGCGGTCTTGAACCGCTGGGTCAGGAGCTCGAGCGCCGAGCGGCGGCCGGTGAACCGGGTGCGCAGGTCGTAGACCGCGGGGATGGCGATGGTGCGTTCGTCCTCGCCGTCTCCGAATAGATCTCCGTCCAGGGGCCCCGACACCGCCGCAGCGTACCACGGCGTCTCGGAACCATCTGAATTTCTGCGGATTTCCATTGCTCTTCCCCCGTCGAGGCGGCGCGGAAGCTAATGTGTGTCCAGGTGGTTGTCAATCGCCTTCGCACCGGGTCACGAGCGCGTCGCGGTACCGCTCGGTGCGGGCGGCGACCTCGGGCGGGATCGGGCGCGGGCCGTCGGCGTCGCGCATGAAGTAGTGGAGCGAGACCGGGATGATCGGCTCCTGGCCGCGTCGGACGCGCCCGCAGTTCCATTCGTCGAGGTCGGCGAGGACGCCGGGCAGCGCCTTCGCCGTCACCCGCTTGGTGTCGTGCAGGAGGACGATGCCGCCCTCCTGCGCGATGATGGACGCGACGAGCCGGGCGCGCAGCGACGCCGCGCTGGTGACCACCCAGTCCTGCGGATCGATGTTCCAGCGCACCTCGGTGAGACCGCGGGCGACGAGGGCGGCGCGGAGCGCGGGCGAGCTGGCGCCGTAGGGCGGTCGCACCGCGGTGGGGCGAACGCCGGTCGCCTCCTCCACCAGGGTCGCCAGCCGGTCGAGCTCGGCGTCGCGCCGCGCGGGTGACAGCGCGGTCAGCCGGGCGTGGCTGAACGTGTGGTTGCCGATGGTGTGGCCGGCCTCGACGATCGCGGTGAGCACGGCGCGTCGCTCGGGGCGCGCCGCGAGATCGCGGCCGACGACGAAGAAGGTCGCCGGCACGTCGTGCGCGGCGAGGGTGTCGAGGATCCGCGGCGTCAGCGTCTCGCTCGGGCCGTCGTCGAAGGTGAAGGCGACCACGTGGCGCGGGCCGTCACCGCGCGTCGGCGTCGCGCCGCCGAGCCCGTCGTGGCCGTGTGCGCTCTCGGCCCGCGCGCTGCCGGCGCCGAGCGTGACCGCGATCCCCACGAGCAGGCGGCCGAGCATCGCGTGATGATACCCTCGGATCGTGGGCCGCGTCGTCGCCACGACACACCTCCCCGGTGATCCGGCGCGGCTCCTCGAAGGTCACGCGTGGTCCGGCCCGGCTGCGGGCGAGGACGCGTGGCCGCGGGCGCGCTGGCTCGAGGCGCTCGCGACGGCGGACGCGCTCGTCTGCCTGCTCACCGACCGGATCGACGCGGCGGCGCTCGACGCCGGGCCGCGCCTGCGGGTGGTCGCCAACTACGCGGTCGGCTACGACAACGTCGATGTCGCCGCGGCGACCGCGCGCGGCGTCGCCGTCGCCAACACGCCCGACGTGCTGGTCGAGGCGACGGCCGACTTCACGTTCGCGCTCCTGCTCGCGGCGGCGCGCCGGCTGGGCGAGGGCGAGCGCCTCGTGCGCGCCGGGCAGTGGCGCGGCTGGACGCCCGAGCTCCTGCTGGGCGCCGACGTCGGTGGGCGCACGCTCGGCATCATCGGCATGGGCCGCATCGGCCAGGCNNCATCATCGGCATGGGCCGCATCGGTCGCGCCGTCGCGCGGCGGGCGCACGGCTTCGGGATGCGCGTCCTCTACACGCGCGGCGACGCCGGTGACGTCGGCGCGGCGACGTCGGTCGGGCTCGAAGAGCTCCTCGCGACCAGCGACGCCGTGTCA
>DDTA01000103.1 GCA_002344285.1 Myxococcales bacterium UBA2376 | reverse complement strand
CGTGGGGTTCACACAGCGCTTACGAATGGAATGAACGATGAAGGACAATGGAAAAGGAAAGTGGTTCACGGCTCTCGCGCTCTCCGCAGCGCTCGTGGGAGGAGTCAACACAGCGTCCGCTCAGAAGCTCGAGGTCGACCTCTCGTTCGACGGGGTCGACGACAAGGTGCGCGAAGCCGACGCCACGATCGTCGCCGTCAAGGGAAGCACCATCTACACGTCGCAGACCATCGACGGCGTGGAGGTCCGCTTCGAGTGGGTCGTGCCGGACGCGTGGGTCTCGCCGGACGGCGATGGCGTCGCCTACGGCGTGTTCGACACGATCGTGAAGCTCGGTCTCGCGATCTGGGATCGCATGCAGGACGGTGACAAGGGTGGTGGTGGTGGTGGTGGTGGTGGCGGTGGCACGACCAACACCTGCAACATCACCGTGACCGGGGCGACGGTCGTCGTCGTCGGCAACCTCAATTGCGGCGGCACGCAGACCGGGACCGATGGCACCGGCACCGGCACGGGTGGCGGTGGCGGCGGCGGAACGCGACCGCAGTGACGTGAGGTGATGCGATGGATGCCGTGATCGATGCTGTACGGAAGCGCCGCCGACGGTGGGCCGTGGGTCTCGCGCTTGTCGGTGGCGCCCTGATCGCGGCGTTCATCGCGTTCGCCACGCAAGGCGGCCAGGAACGAACAGACCCACGCGCGATCGCCCCTGCGGCCGCCCACCAGGCACGCGAGTCCACCGAGCAGGCACGGCTCACCGGGCTCGTGGTCGACCATGCTGATGATCAACCGGTCGCGCACGCGACGATCACCATCCGCGCGCGTTCGCGACGCGACGTCGCTCACGTGGTCGCAGCAGACGCTGATGGTCGCTTCCAGCTCACACTCGCGCCGGGCGAATACGACGTGCGCGCCACCTCGGAAGGGCGATTCCAGCCGGCGCCCGCCGAGGTCGTGGTCACGCACGAGGAGCGCCCAGACCTCGTACTCCGGCTCGTGCGCGCCATCGGCGGTGTCAGCGGCACGATCTCCGACCTGGAGAGCGGGCCGCTCGTTGGTGCCCAGCTCGAGGCCGTCGAGCTCGGCGCACTCGGGCGCGCGCCACTCACCGTCACCTCGGACGCTCGGGGGTCCTTCCGGTTGGCGTTGCCCCCAGGCGCTTTCGTGCTCACGGCGCGCTTCGATGGGTACGTGCAGCAAACCCGCCGGATCGCGGTTCATCGAGGGCCGCGCGTCGAGAACTTTCGACTGGCGCCCGGCGCTACCGTCCGCGGCCACGTCGTTCGTGCCGGCGATCGGGGCCCGGTCGCCGGCGCTTGTGTGCGCGCCGAGCGCGCCGACGATGCGACAGGATTTCTTCCCGAGCTGGACGTTCCATGCGCAGCGAGCACATCCGACGGACGCTTCGAGCTCGCGGGCCTTCCGCCCGGCCTGGTCGTGCTCACCGCTCACGCCGCCGGCTGGGGGCAGATCGCACCTGTGCAGATCTCCGTTGGGATCGGCGAGGAACGTGCCGACGTCGTCTTGACACTCCAGGCCGCAACCGAGGTTCGGGGCCGAGTGGTGGATACACGCGACCAGGCTCGCGGAGACATCGGCGTCATCGCGCTTCGCTCCGCCGACCGTGGTCGAATCGCGGCGCGAGGAAGCAGCGACGCGAACGGCGACTTCGTGCTCGAAGGGCTCACCGCAGGTCGCTACATCGTTCGCACGCTGCCCGGTTCGAGTGCGCTGTCGATGGCCGCGGACGTCATCGAGGTGCCGTCCAGCGAACCCGTGCTGCTGCGCGTCGCAACAGGCGTCACCATCCGCGGTCAGATCACGCCTGCACGCAGCGGTCGAGTCCGCGTGCGCCAGCCGCTCGAGACCATGTCGCTCGAGGGGCTCGCGACCGTGATGACGGCAGAAGCCGTACTGACCACCTCGGCCGACGAGCGCGGGCAGTTCACGCTCCAGGGAGTGCCAGCGGGGACCTGGGATCTCGTCGCGAGCGCCGAACAGAACAGCGGCAGCGCTCGCGTCGTCGTCGCGGACCAGGACATCGACGGCGTCGAGATCGCGCTCGATCAGATGGCCACGCTGTGCGGGATCGTTCGCGAGAGCACCGGACGTCCGCTGGGACACGTGACGGTCACGGCTTCGCTCAAGAGCCAGCCGATCTCGCTGCCTGCCACCGCCTACCGGCACCTCCGCCACGGCCTGGCCAGTGATTCGATGCCGGTCGCCGACGACGGGACCTTCTGCCTCGGCGACCTCGCGCCAGGTGAATACCTCTTCATCGCACGGGACGAGCAACAGGCGTTGATGTGGAGCGCTCGCCACATCGATGCGACAGGGTCCGTCACGGGCGTGACGCTCGCGCCCGGCGAGCGTCGCGAGGGTTTCATCCTGGAAGTTCACCGCCCCGCGGTGACGCTCCGAGGACGGGTGATCGACGAAGCCGGCGTCGCGGTCCCCGACGCGCTGGTCACGATCGATCGAGATGGATTGATCCGGGGAGACGCGGCCATGCATTTCCCGGCGATCGAGCAGCTCGACGCCGGTCCTCCGGTCGTCAGTGGCCAGGACGGCTCGTTCGAGCTCGAGGTGTTGCCGGCTCCGCTTCGCGTCACGGCCGAGCAACCAGCGACCGGCGCGCGGGGACAGACCGCCCAACCGGACCCGACGAAACCAGTGATCGTGCGGGTGCGCCGAACCGGCCACCTGCGCGGAGAAGCGCGCGGCGCGGGTCCCGGCGTCTGCCATCTGACGATCGATGGACCGCGTGTCGCGTCCACCGTGGGCGTGGGTTCCACGTGCGCGTTCGAGCTCAACCACGTTCCCGCCGGCCGGTACACGGTCGAGGCTCGATCGAATGGCTCCGTGGCGCGAGCGGTTGTCGACGTCGAGCCGGGTGAGTCCGCCCGCGTGCAGCTCGAGCTCGAGCGCTTGAGCGACGTCGGCCTGCGTCTCGTCGACGATCGAGGCGCACCCGCGATGGGTCTACCCGTGATGATCGTCGGCGCCGACAACGGAACCTCCGGCGACGTCTTCCTCGAGACCCTCGCCGGCGTGCATCCTCGCAGCGACAACGACGGGCGGGCCACGCTTCGGGTCGCGACCGGCGAGGCGACCCTGGCCGTCTTCTCCAGCGACTTCCAGCGCATCCTGCTGGTGCAGCGCGTGAACATCGGGGGCGCGCGCCTGGATCTTGGAGATGTGGTCGTCGCTCGTTGAGGCTACGAGCGTTCACAGACATAGATGAGCTCTCGACTGGCCGCCGTGACAGGCCTCCGTGAGCCATCAGCGACACCGGGATGACGCCGGGATGCGCGGCCGAGAGCCTCGTCGGTTCCGAGGAGGAACCGATCGCTGGCCGGCGCAGTCCGGCGGCTGCGGCTCGACCCTGTCGACGGGCACCCCGCGATCCGCCGGTTCCTGTCTCGGCACTAACACTGCGAAGCGGAACAGCGGAACAAACGGAACATCGATCGCTTCGAGCATCTCGGCCAACCTTGCGAACGTGCACGCGGGCGATGTGGCACGGGCGTTGCGATGGCGCCTCCCAAGAAGCGAGGGATCGCAATCAGGTTCGCAGCCATGTCAGTCCTCGCCACCGACGCAGTCTCAGCCCAGGAGGAGCAGTGCTCCCCGCACGAGGCAATGCGACCAGCTCGAGCTCCCATGGAGATGACCGACACGCTCTCTGTCGACCTTGGCGAAACCGAGTCTCCGCCAGGGTCTGCGCGCTCCGCTCACGACTACCTGTTCCTGGTGCTCAAGTGCGACGCTCCAGCCGCACACCAGCTCAGGATCTCGTTGAAGGGAGTCAACGAGGTATTGATCGGCCGTGGCGACGTCGGCGCCGATGGAGATGCCGAGGTCCGGCGCCTGCCCGGGTCGGCGCGCATCGATATCCGCATTCCCGATCCGTGGTGCTCGAAGCAACAAGTGCTGTTGTCCCGGACCAGCGGCGGCTGGGTCGCCAGAGATCTCGAGTCGAAGAACGGCAGCTCGATCGGCGGCGTGCGCTTCCGGAAGGCGTCGCTTCCGGATCGCGCCGCGCTCGAGGTCGGTCACACGATCTTCCTGTACCGCGAGCTCCAGGGTCGTCTGAGCTTCGTCGGAGCGGATCTCCCCTGTGAAAGGCTGAGTCCGCCCCAGACCGGCCCAGACCTGTTCCGGACCCTCAGCCCGCAGCTCCAGCAACAGCTCCACGTGTTGAGGCGCGCGGCCCCGTCGGCGCTGCCGGTCCTCGTCCACGGTGAGTCGGGCACCGGCAAGGAGGTCGCGGCGCGCGCGATCCACGAGCTGTCGGGCCGCCGCGGCCCGTTCATCGCCGTCAACTGTGGGGCGCTGTCTCCCGGACTGCTCGAGAGCGAGCTCTTCGGTCACGTCCGCGGTGCCTTCTCGGGTGCCACCGAGAATCGCGCCGGTCTCGTTCGTGCGGCCCATCAGGGGACGCTGTTCCTCGACGAGCTCGCCGAGGCGCCACACGCGGTTCAGGTCCGGCTCCTCCGCGTCTTGCAGGAGCGCGAGGTCCTCGCCGTCGGATCGACGACGCCGGTCGCCGTCGACGTTCGCGTGGTCGCGGCGACTCACGGCGATGTCCACGCCATGGCCGACCGCGGTGAGTTTCGCGCCGATTTCCTGGCTCGCTTGACCGGCTTCGAGATCCGCCTGCCGCCGCTGCGTGACCGTCCCGAGGACATCGGGCACCTCGCCGCCGGCTTCCTGCGCGCCGCGCTCGGCGACCGGTCGGGCGTGACCTTCGACAACGACGTGGGGCGCGCGCTGCTCCGCTACCACTGGCCCCTCAATCTCCGCGAGCTGGAGCGAGTCATCAGCGCAGCGGCGGTGCTGGTCACCAACGGCCGCGTGAGCCTGGCCGGGTTCGCGGACCGCCTCGAGAAGGTGCCCGACACCAGCGCGCCCTCGGTCGTGCCGAGCGGTACGCCAGCGCCGACGATCAACGCTCCGCCCCACGGTTCGCGCAACCATCTGCTGGCCGCGTTGCGCGCTCATCGGGGCAACATCAGCGGCGCCGCCCGCACGTTGCGCACCTCCCGGACACACGTGCGCCGTCTCATCGCGCGCCATCGCATCACGACGGAGGAGATCGATGAGCGCTGACGCCCTGTCGGTCGATGTCCGCATCCAAGTGGTCCCGGCTGGCAGCGAGGATGCGGGCATGGCCGTCGACCGCGGTTGCATCGGATGTGCCACGAGCACGTCGTCACGAACGCCGCGAGGACGCTCCGATCGTGGCACCAGCCGGAGGCTGAGGTCCAGATCCAGGTCCAGTCAGGTCCAGCCAGGTCCAATTGGGCCCAGCCCAGGTCCAGCGCTTTGAGGAGGCCAGTGCAGGCACGGCCGTTGCTGCGTGGCGAGCCATGAACGTCTTGATCTGCGCCCTGGACTCGCCCGGATTCCTCTATCAGTCCATCGGACTCGCGAAGGTGCTCGAGCAGGGCGGTCATCGCGTGGCATGCGTCTCCTCGGCATCCGTCGCCGATGTGTTCGAACGGTACGGCGTCACGCGGATTCCCCGACCCGGCACGGATGGACCGAGCTTCGTGATCGCGAAGTGGGGCACCGTCGAAGCAACGCTCTTGCAGTTCCTCCACGTCATGCATGCCGCCAAGTCGGTGCGCCCGGACGTCATCGTGGCGTCAGCACTCGGCAAGGGCCCGGCGCTCGCGGCGGAACGGCTTGGGGTCCCGTTGGTCACCATCGGTGGACTGACATTCCTCTGGGAGCCGGGCAGCTGGCGACACGATGAGAGCTGGACCTCGTTTCTCGCCGCGCGTAGAGCCCTCAGGCTTCCGCTCCCATCCGAAGCGGCGCGCCGCGAGTTTCCCCCGTGGCTCGGCGGATCGTTCTTGCTCCAGAGCTCCGCGTCGCTCACCGGTCCGTTGCGCTGGCCGCAGTGCTCGTGGGTGGGGGACGCGTCGTGGGATCCCCCGTCCCGCGACGACGGGCTCTCGTCCTGGCTCGATGCGACCGCGCGCCGCGGCCGTCGCATCGTCTACCTCCAGACCGGTCGCGAGTTTGGACGACGTTCGGTCCTCGACATGCTCGAAGAGCCCGCACGGCGCCTCGATCTGGCGTTCGTCGTCGCGACCGCACACTCCGACCGCGAGCGCACGCGCACCGAAGACTCGCTCTGGGCGCGACCGTTCGTGCCGCGGGCGGCCGTGCTTCCGCGTTGCAGCCTGGTCGTCGGCGCGGGCCATCCCACCACCGTGCTCGGCGCCTTGACGCACGGTCGACCGTTGGTACTGCTCAGCAATGGAAGCGGCACCGAGGAATCCGCCGAGGCGTGCCAGCGGGCCGGCGTCGCCATCACTGCGCGACTGACCGAGGCGACGCCGTCAGGCCTCGGGGCACTGCTCACGCGCGCATTCGGCGACGAAGCGATGCGGCGTGCGGCTGCGGCGATCGGGGCCGACCTGCGCAGCCGCGGTGGCCTGGCAACCGTCGCTGGTATTGTCGCGGGCGCGAATCCGTCATCGATGCGGGCGACCGTCTGACGTCATGGCCGGCATCGCGCCGCCGCCTGTGCGGCGTAAGCGGCGGTGATGGTGCGGCTGCCGAACGGTCGCTCGTCGCGTTCGCCGTGATGGATGAACGGAACCGCCGACCAGCCGGCCACAGCGGCCAGGAAGTCGCGTCCGCGCTCGAGCGACGATCGGGCCCGCGTCCGATCGATCGCCGCCAGTGCCAGCATGGCGTGGGCGGTGTCGAGTGCGTTACCGGGCCCGAGCTCGTCGCGATCCCAGCCTCCATCGCGCCGCTGGCCTTCGATCAGCCAGCGCGCCGCCGCCGTCAGCGCCGTCGGTGCGCCGCCGAGGTAGGCCAGGGCCCTCACCGCGACATACGTGGAATAGAACGAGCCCTGGTACCAGGTGGCGAGCCAGTCTCCGGCCGATCTCTGCTGGCCGGCGAGCCAGGTGGCGCCACGCGTAACCGCCGCCGAGTATCGGTCGCGATCGTGGAGCGCGAGCGCGTAGATCAAGTTGGCCACCACTTCGGCGTCGGCGGCTGGGGCGCCGACCAGTGCCGCCTGGACGTCGTGCATCGGCGTTCGTGCGTTCGGTCGTGGCAGGAGCCACGTCGCAAACGATCCGTCGCCGAGGTCCCCGTCCTCGATCGCCGCCTGGATCGGCGCCTCGAACTCGGCGACCGATGCGCCGCCGCCTACACGCACCGCGACCTGCAGCACCTGGGCGAGCAGATCGGCGTCGGGCGGTAGCTCGACCAGCTCGGGGTAGTAGCTCCAGCCGCGATGGGGACAGACTCGGGCCTGGCGCAGGTACGCGAGCTCGGTGGTGAGCATGGGCGCGAGCGCCTCCGGCCACGGCGCGGGTAGATCGCACAACGCGTCGGCGATGAGCGCCCGCTGGAAGACGTCACCGCCGACCACCTCGCGCGACATGTCGGCGGCAACGCGGGCCTGGTGACGAACCTCGCCGAACCCGGCTCGCCACTGGTCCACGACGTACCTCGTCGCCTCTCGCGCGAGGTCGAGCCAGCGGTCACCGGTGGCGGGGGGCAGCGCGAGCGCGGGTCGTCCGCCGGCGCGGGCCCGGTTGCGGGCGACGATCGCGGTGACGTCGATGCGCGTGGCATCGCAGCGAGCTCGCAGGGTCGTGACGGCGACCGCCAGCGATCGATCAACCACCGTCGGCGCGACGCGGTCGAGCGCCGTGACCGCCAGCGAGAGGACGTGCTCGGCGTGACCGCGGTAGTAGATGCGCCGGGCGACGTCCTCGGGCGCGCCGTCTGCTGAGGCGCGCGCCAGCACCAGCGTTGGCCGGCCCTCGGCCAGGTCGCGCCGCCAGTGCACCAGCTCGTCGAGCAACTGACCGGCCAGCGCGTAGCCGTCGATTGCGTCGCCGAGCCGACCGTCGACGGTCTCACCATCGAGCGCCGCCAGCGCGCGCATCACGAGTCGCGGCACGGCCGCGCGACCGCGCGCCAGCGCGAGGCCCGTCATGTCGTCGAGGTAGCGGCCGCGCACGACCGCACGCTCGAGCGCGAGGGCGGCCAGCCCGTCGCCGACCACCACGTCGACGACGCTCCAGAATTGGTCGCCGGCCGGCAAGACGCGTTCCGCCGTGCGCACCGCGGTCAGCCCGCAGTCGCGAGCCGTCACCAGGTCGCCGTCGGCGACGGCGGCCAGCGCAGCGGCCGCGTGGGCGGCGGCCTCACCGACGGCCTGCAGCTGCGGTGGGGTCACTCGTGGGAACGCTGGCGCCAGCAGCAGTAGCTCGGCCTCGGGCGCGTTCACCGCGCCTCGTAGGTGCTGACTCCGGCCAGGAGCTCGAAGGTCGGGATACGCGCCAGCGCCGCGTCGTCGAGCTTGTACTGCTCGCACACGAGACTGAGGCGAGTGGCGGCGGTCGCGACCGGCGTCACGTGGTGCCGCAACCGACCGCCGAAGTAGAGCAGCGTGCCGGCCCGCGGCTGGACCCGGCCCACCTCGGCGTCGTCGGCATGCATGACCAGCTCGCCGCCGCGCAGGTCGTCGGGAACATCGATGTAGAGCACGCCGACCAGGAGCGGCGTGGTACGGCCGCCCCCGAGGTACGAGGACAGACTGCAGTCGACGTGAGGGGCGATGGCGGCGCCTCCGCGCATCACGAGAGGATTCAAGTAGAACGCATTGCAGCTCGGGCGCAGCGTGCGCTGGACGAACGTCGCCAGGTACGGGAAGCGGCCAACGACCTCGTCGATGCCGCCACGGGTGAACACCAGGGAGAACCCGAGGGTGCCGTCGAAGCTGGTGCTGAGGCGGCTGCCGCCCAGGTGCGGGGACGCCATGATGTCGTCGCGCAGCACGGCGAGCTCGTGGGCGGCGAATGCATCGTGGCGAAGGCCATAGTGGTGGTTTCCGTTGAGACGCATGGTGGCCTCTCAGGCGGCGCGCGATCTTTGGTCGAGGGACGTTTCGTCGGGCGCGGCGACGGCCGCAACGGCGCGGGCGCGAGCAAGGAGGCCGAGCAGACCGCGGAGCTTGACGCGGACGGCATCGCGATCGGCCGGCGGCGCCGACCCGGTCGCGTCGTCGAGGAACGCGCCGACGCGGATCGTCGCGGCCTCGCCGATCCGCGCGCAAAGGTCCACCAGCGCCGGGTGCGCTGGCAGCTCGAGCGGCTTGCCGTGCGACGAGATCACCAGCTGACCGCCGCGTTGGCGCCAGACGAACAGGCGTGATCCACAGCCGGCGATCCAGTCGTCATCGGCAAGCGACGCCGAAGGTGCCAGCGCGGGCACCTCGTCGAAACCATGACTGGTCAGCCAGTGCATGAATTTGTCTTCCATGCGGGTCTCGACCCGGGGGTCGGCGACCGCCGCGTCGATGGTGCGCCGGAGCCAGGCGAGCGTACCGTCGAGGCCGACCTGCGCAACGTCGGGCACCGGCGCTGGCGGGGTAGTGAGCTCGCGGTGCAGTGACGCCGTCGCAGCCTGGAGAAATCCGACCATGTCACCCGTGCGGATCACGCCGAGCCCGAGCGTGGTCACCGGGCCGCCGATGACCTCGGAGATATGCCAGTAGTCGCACGGCCAGTACATGATGTCGCCCGGCTCGGCGTCGAGCACGATGGCCTCGGCGCGCAGTTCGTCGTCGCAGATCTGGCCGAGGCGAGCCGACCGCAGGCGATCCGTCGGCTTCACCGGCGGCCGGTCTGCGAGCCGCTCGAACGGCCAAAGCAGCATCCGCTTGCGGCCCGAGACCACGCACGTGAACACATCCTGGCTGTCCTTGTGGACGCCGGTGAATCCGCGGTGCTGGTTCATGGTGAACAGATCGAGGGCGGCCCCCCCGGGCTGGATGCCGAGCCGGCGCTCGAGCTCCGCGAGGAACCCCGTGGTCCGCCGCCAGATGGCCTCGTGCGACGACTGGAACTGCATGATCATCAGCCCGAAGCCGCCGTCGGCGTGTGCCTGGCACATCCGCTGGACGTAGCCGTCCATGTCGCGATCGCTGGCGCGTGGCAGCAGCTGCGGGACGTCATGGAGCTCGTCGAGACCGACGAAGGCGCGCACCCGCTGGACCCGGCGGGGCTTCTCGATGCGGCGCCCGGCTTCGAGGCAGCCGGCGAACACCTCGTCCATCGTGCCGAGCGAGACCGGGAACGGCGGTCGCAGCACGACCGGCCGGCGGCCCCAGTGGTGGGTCGCGAAGTCGTCCCAGAAATCGGACACGGTCGATCGTTCGGCCGCGAGCACACGACGCGTCATTAATTCACTCCTCGGGTGGCCGCGGGCGCAGGACCCGCGGGTAGAAGACGAAGCAGAGCGCAGCCCCGACCATCACCACCCACCGAAGCTGGCTGGTGAGCACCTCGTCGGCCGACGTAGTGAGCAGCGGCGTCGGCGCGTTGAGGATCGCATGCACCGCGGCGGCGACCAGCAGGTTGCCGCTGCGCACGTAGATCCAGGCGAAGAGCGCACTCATCCACGCCAGGGCCCAAAGAGTGCGTGCGAGCGCCGCCGCGTCCATGCCTGGCTCGGCCAGCCGCACTGGCAGGTGGAGCAGCGCGAACACCACGCTCAATAGCGCGATCGCCGTCGCCAGCGCCCGGCCCGGCGTCTGAACCTGGACGAGCCGGCGGTAGAGCTGGGGCAGTAGGAACCCGCGGTAGAAGACTTCCTCGACGACGCCCGTGACCAGCACCTGGAAGACGAGAAGCTGCAGGTCGAACCGGGTCGGGAGGTGCGGGTGCCAGCGCGGTGCGCCGCCGAGCACGCTCGCAGCTAGTAGCACCAATTGAAACCCGCACCACGTCGCGACCAGGGCCAGTAGCCAGCCGCGCGCACCGCGCGCCTCCAGCCCGAGTTGGCGTGGCCGCAGCCGGCCGAGCCACATGATCACCCCGCCGATCACGATGAGCGCGCCGATCAACGTATGGGTCACGTCGGGGCGCAGCCAGCCACCACTCCACCGTGCCAGCGCGTCCAGGTAGCGTTCGCCGAGCCCGACATAGAACGAGTCGAGGCTCGACAGTAGCCGGAGCGTCAGCGCGGCGAGCACCAGCGCCAGCGGCACCAGCGGGGTGCGTGCGATCACCTCGGTGAAGGACGCGCGCGAAGGAGTCGTCGATGAGTCTGTCATCGGGTTGCGCGGAGCCTGGCATGGTTCCTTCGTGGAGGCGCGGCTATGCCGTGCGCGTGATCGCGTACTCGGTGAGGGCAATCAACGCGTCGCGATCGCGAACACCGGGCAGCTCGGCGATCTGGCTGGTGGCCTCGGCCGCCATCTGGCGGGCGAGATGCTCGGCGTAGGCGATCGATTCGGTGGCGGTGAGGATGGCGGTCACCTCGTCGAGCCGAGTGCGCTCGCGACTCCCGTCGGTCAGGAGGCGGAGCAGCCGGCTGCGCACCGGTGCCGGCGCCCGGCCGAGGGCGTGGATGACCATCAGGCTGCGTTTGCCCTCGTAGAGGTCCGAGGTGCACTCCTTGCCGAACGAGTCGTCCGACGAGGTCAGCGACAGCAGATCGTCTTGGATCTGGTAAGCGAGCCCGAGCCGCTCGCCGTAGCGCCGCAGCCGGTCGGCGAGCATCGGGGCGGCGAACAGGCCACCGAGCTCGCACGCAAGCCCGAGGAGCGCGCCAGTCTTGCCGCGCGCCATCGCCAACCAGCTCGGCTCGTCGACGTCGAAGCTGCGGGTGCGGCGCCACCAAAGCTCGCGGCCCTGGCCGTCGACGAGCCGCCGGCATGCGGCAGCCATCGCGCCGGCGATAACTTGCGTGCGCACGGGATCTGGGTCGAGCGCCAGCGCCTCGCGCCAGGCCATGGTGTAGAGCGCGTCGCCAGCGTTGAGCGCGAAGGCGACGCCGTGCTCCTCGTGCAACGTCGGATGGCCGCGCCGGACCGGTGACTCGTCCTCGATGTCGTCGTGCACGAGCGTGAAGTTGTGGAGCAGTTCGACCACGGCGGCGGCGCCGATCGCGCGCTCGGGGTTTCCACCGGCGGCTCCGCACGACAGCAGCACCAGCGCCGGGCGGATGCGCTTGCCGCCCCGCCGCACCAGCGCGCGGAGAGGGCCGTACAGGAACGGATCCTCGTCGGCGAAGACCTGCTCGAGCTGGTCCTCGACTGCGCGGAGCGCGGGCGCCAGGTGGCCCAGTGGGATCGATTCGGGACGACGAGCGGCGGGCGCGTGCGCCGCGGTGGATGACAGGGACTGCATGATCACCTCGAGCCAACCGGTTGCAGACGACGGGCCAGCCAGCGGGCACCGCACACCGCCCAGCGCCCGACCTGACGGAAGAACAGCGCGGCGAAGAACGTCATGAGCGTGGTCACCACCAGGGACAGCACCTCCATGGCAGCCGGACCGCCCGGGCGGCTGGCAGCAGCGACGAAGTCGACGAGCGCCTGCGGATAGCCCACGACCAGGCGGGCGAGCACCGGCGTCGCCGTCCACAGGAACCAGCCGAAGAAGCCAAAGCTGATGATCGTGTACGGCGCGAGCAGGATACGGATCCGGCGCGGCCATGGCAGCGGCGCAGTCTCGCGTCCGCGCAGTCGGTCCCAGTAATGGCGGAGGATCCGCGTGCGCTCGGTGGCGAGGTTGGCGACGCCGAGGAGGTCGGAGATCAACCAGTAGCCGTCGAACTTGAACATCGGGTTGAGCGACAAGGAGAACGTGCCGAGCGCCATCCACGTGCAGACGTGAAGCGGCGCCCAGCCGGTCACGACGAAGCCGACGGCGATGACGGCGATCGCGATGGCCTGGAAGTAGAAGCCGCCGACGTCGACCACGAGCCGCTGCCGTCGCGACAGAGTCCACGCCGAGGTGACGTCGGAGTAGAAGGCGGGATAGACGACGTAGACCGTGAAGCCGATGGCGCTGGGCGCCGCGCCGTAGCGGGCGCAGGCGGCGGCGTGACCGAATTCGTGAACCAGCAAGGTGGCGAGTGCGAGGCCGAACCCGATCAACGCGCCGTCGGCGGTGATCACCGGCAGGCCGCGGGTTGCGTAGAGTCCCGCCACGATCGCGACGGCAAGGATGGTCAGGAGCGCGGCTGTCAGTGGATGGAACAGGGGGGCCAGGAGCCGGGCGATCAGGACGACCACGCGCGCCGGTAGCAGCGGCAGCTCGAACAGGAAGCCGCTCGAGGTCTTGGTGGCAGCTACCTCCGCGAGCTGAGCGTCGATGCGGGCCAACCCGCGCTCGATGTCCTCCGTACTGAGCTCGCTGCCGGACGTCGCAGACAACTGGACCGCGATCTCCGCCGGAGACAGACGCTGATCACGAAGGGTCAGGAGCAGCATCGCGCTGGGCGTCAGTTGCACGTAGCGCCCGGCGGTCGAGCGCACGATGAAGCTGCGCGCGGTGCTCGACGTGTCGAAGCGCGAGGCTGCGGCCACGTCGAACTGGGGCGGGCTCGGTTGCACGCCACGTGTCGTCAGCACGAAGCGTGCCCGCAAGGTGCGCGGCGCGCCGGGCGACGAGTCGATGCCTCCGGACACTTGATCGATCGTGATGCTTGACGACCGAACGCAGGTCCAGGTCCAGGTCCAGGTCCAGGTCCAGATCAGGTCCACGCCGCTGGCAGTGCGAGTCGTGCGGCGGCCGGATCCTGGTGCAGGCACGTCCGGTCCTTGCCGGTGGTTGCCAACTGCAGGCCAACGGCCGAGCGAAGCGCGACTGGCGCATCGGTTGCAATCGCGTCTGACGGAGAAACCGCATGTCCCTCCGCGCCAGCAGCTACACGATCTACATCCCGATGCCGCAGTTCGAGGACAAGGTGCTCCTCGTGCACGGGTTCACCGGTGCCGTCGATCTTGTCGCCCGCGAGACGGCCGCATACCTGAAGTCGAAGCAGACCAACGCTCACGACAAGCCGCTTCACGGCGAGTGGGGCGAGGAAGCGTCGCTCGGCCCGTCACCGGCGGTGGCGCCGAGCGACGAGACACTCGGCGTGCTCGAGACACGCGGCTACCTGACCCGTCGCAGCAAGGATGAGGAGCACGCCCTGGTCGCCAAGGGCGCCACGCTGCTCCAGCGGCAGTCGTGCGCGTCGTCGTTCCAGTACGTGATCATGCCGACGTACCAGTGCAACCTGCGCTGCGCGTACTGCTTTCAGGATCACATGCGCACCGATCCGCGGTTCGCGCACTTGCTGACGCGGATGACGCCCGCCACCGCCGATCGCATCTTCGCCGCCATCCCCGCCCTCGAGCGCCAGGTCGGCGCGACCGAGCAGCCGTCTCGCAACCTGACCCTGTTCGGCGGCGAGCCCTTGCTCGCAGAGAACCTCGAGGTCGTGCGCCACATCGTCGGCCTGGCGCGCGCCGCCGGGATCACCGCGATCTCGGCGGTCACCAACGGCACCGAGCTCGACGCCTACGCCGATCTGCTGGGCCGAGACGGCATTCCCGAGCTTCAGATCACCCTCGACGGTCCGCCCGAGGATCATGATCGCCGCCGCGTCCATGCCGATGGCTCCGGATCGTTCGCCGCCATCGCCGACAACATCGACCTCGCGCTGGCGCGCGGCGCCGCGATCGCCGTTCGGGTCAACGTCGATCGGTCCAATGCGCCGCGTCTGCCGCAGCTGGCGCGCACGCTCGTCGAGCGCGGCTGGTCGTCGCACCCGCAGTTCCTGGCCTACACCGCGGTCGTCTACGCCGCCAACGCCAACACACCGACGGCCAGCACCTTTGACTCCGGCGAGCTGGTAGCGACGATGAACGACCTGCGGGCGTTGTTCCCCGAGATGGCGGCCCTCCAGCGGCCGTCGGACGGCCTGCGCCGCAACTTCATGAAGGTCTTCGAGGGCAGGAAGCAGCCGCACTCGCTGTTCCGCGCCAGCTACTGCGGTGCGCACGCCGGCATGTACGTGTTCGACGCGTTCGGCGACATCTACAAGTGCTGGGACAAGACCGGCGACACGTCGCTCCGGGTCGGCACCGTGCGCGCTGACGGTACGCTCGCGTTGCGGGGGATGGCCACTGCCGCGTCCGCTCCCGCGCCGGCGCTGCGCCGCACGCTCCCAGTGGTCACCGCAGCCCCGAACGATATCGCCGGATGGCAGAGCCGCACGATCGCCAGCAATTCGGCCTGCTCGCGCTGTCGCTTCGCATTCTTCTGCGGCGGAGGCTGCGGCGCCCAGGCCGCCGACCACAAGGGCAGCTACTACACCAACGTCTGCGACGGGTTTCAGACCAACTTCCGGCGCGCGGTAGGCGAGGCATACGCCGCGCACGCCGCCGGTGAGCGCGGCGGGCTCGACGTCGGTCGCCTCTGCGGCGCTTGAACCGCATCCCGAGCCGGAAAGCCGAATCGGAAAGGCACCCCATGTCGAAGAAGAATGACGAGATCGAGAGTTTCAACCTCATGAATCTGGAAGTGACCGAGCTCGAGCGCCGCCTCGAGCTGGCCTCGAACGAGTGCAGCGTCGCCAGCAGCGCCAGCGTCAAGAGCTGCGACGGCAAGATGTGCATCGAATTCAAGGATCAGGTCAAGACCTGACTGATGGGCAATCAATCATGAGCGGTCTAGTGGCCGCAAGGAGAACAACGATGTCGAAGAAGAACGACGAGATCGAAAGCTTCAATCTGTTGGATCTGGACGTGACCGAGCTCGAACGCCGCCTCGAGCTGGCCCCGAACGAGTGCAGCGTCGCTAGCAGCGCCAGCGTCAAGGACTGCAGCGGCAACAAGAGCGGCTGCGAGGAGTTCAAAGCCGAGGTCAAGACCTGATCTCGGCAGCGTGGGGTGGGCACTCCTGCGCTGGGCGCGCGGGCCAACACTCCGTGTCTCTGGGCCGGCGCGCCGACTGGCGCGCACGGTCAATAACCCTGGCCCGCCGGGCCATATCTGGAGAATGGCAATGTCAAAGAGGAACGATGAGATCGAGAGCTTCAACCTGATGGATCTGGACGTGACCGAGCTCGAGCGGCGCCTCGAGCTGGCCCCGAACGAGTGCAGCGTCGCCAGCAGCGCCAGCGTCAAGAGTTGCGGCGACAACAAGAGCGGCTGCAACGAGTTCAAAGCCGAGGTCAAGACCTGACCTGCGGCGAACGCGACGCTGAATCGAGAACCGCACGGTCTCTCGTTTCCATCCCGGCGGCGGGCGCCCGCCGCCGGCCTCTCCCCTTCTGTCTCTCCGCCACGGTGTTCCATGACCAGCCTCTTCTCACCCGAGATCCGCGCAGCCATCGTCGCCGCCACCTCCGCCGACGAGGAGCTGGAGCGCTACTGGCGCCGCGCGTTCGCGTGCCTCCACAACGACCGCGAGAGCACCGCAGTCAAGGACATCTACGATGGTCAGCCGTACCTGTTCATGGCCGCCTATCCCGGCCTCGATATCGCCGCCGTCCAGCCGCTCGCACGTGCGGGCCGCACCATCGCGTGGTCGATCTTTCTCTATGACCCGGTGTTGGACGAAGGTGGTCAGTGGGCGGAGCTGGCGCTGCGCGGCCAGGCTCTTCAGTTCGAGGCCTATCGCCAGCTGGCGGCGGTGTTCCCGCCGACGTCGTCTTTCTGGGACCGCTTCCGCGACTACCTGCGCGACTACCTGGCCGCCTGCAACGTCGAGCAACGGTTCAAGCGCGGCGAGCGGGAGCTGCACGCGATCGACGAAGCCGAAGCGCTCTCGATGTCGATCGGCAAGAACGGCATGGCCAAGGCGGCGGTCGCCGGCCTGGCCGCACTCGCCGGCGACGATGGCCCGTACGCCGCTCTGATCGAGTCGATCGATCAGTTCTACATCGCCCATCAGATCATCGACGATCTGGCCGACTGGAAGACCGACCTCCGTGACCGGATCCCGACGCTGGTGCTGGCCCGCGTGGTCGCAGACCTCGGCGCCGAGCTCACCGCGCTCGACGAACGGGCGGTGTCGCGGTCGCTGTTCTTGCGCGGTCAGGCCGACGTGCTGCTGGCGCGGGCGCTGGCCGCCCTCGATCGCGCCGAGGCACTGATCGCCGGCATCCCCTGCCAGCTGTGGCGAGCCTTGTTGGTCGGACTCCGTGGCAAGTGCGCGGCGCTGCGTGCCGAGGTCGCGGCCATGCTGTCGCGCCAGCGAGAGCGCGGCAGCGCACCGGCGATCGTGCTGCCTGACGCGCCGGACGATCCACGCTGCGCTCCGCTGGCCTGGCAGGCGACCCGCCACTTGATCGCGCAATCGCGCGGTGGGTTCGGCGAGGCGATCCACACCGGCCTGTTCCCGATGGACGCCGGCTACGCGCCCGCGAGCGAGTATCTCTCGGGCGACGCGATGATCCGCGCCGTCCTGATCGACGTGCTGCACGAGATCGCCGAGGCCTCGGGTGTCGACCTGCGGCCGATCATCGACTTCGAGTGCGATGCGCTCCTCGCCGCTCACGACCCCGACGCCGGCGGCTGGTCGTACTTCAACACGCTGCCCGAGCTACCGCCGGGCGCCGACGTGCTCGGCCACGCACTGAACGCGCTGATCCGCAGCGGACGGGGCGCGGCGGCGGCGGCCCGCTGCGCGCCCGCGCTGGCACACGTCGACGCCAACGGCGCGGTCACCACCTGGCTCTTGCCCGCGGCACCGGCCACCGAGCGCGAGACGCAGCAGGCTGCGTGGGTCCGCGACTGCTGGGGCGCCGGGCCCGACGCCGAGGCCGTGGCGTCGCTGGCCCGCGCCCTCCACAACCTCGATCCGGTGCGCTTCGCTGGCGCGATCGAGGCCGCCGCCGACTGGATCGAGGCCGCCCAGGCGCCCGACGGCAGCTGGTGCAGCCGCCTCTACCACGCGCCGTTCCTCACCACCTGGCAGTGCGTTCGCTTCCTCGCCGAGGTGCGGACGACGTCTCCGGCCCGCGGCCGCGCTCGCGACTTCCTGGTCAGGGCCCAGCTCGCCGATGGTGGCTGGACGATGGACGACGACGCCGACGCGATGATGACCGCGCACGCCGTGCTCGGACTCTGCGCAGCCTCGTCGCCCGAGGAGGCTGCGGCCACGGTGGTGCGCGGCGTGCGACGGCTCGGCGAGCTGGTCGCGACCGCATTCCCCGCCTCGATGTTCGTGAAGCTCGCCGTCGGTCGCGCCCGCGGCCCGGTCACCCACGTTCTCTCCCACCACTCGCACAGTCTGACCGCGGCGTTCGTCGCCGCCGCTGCGATCGCCGCCAGTCGCTGGTCGGCGCCGCGGATCACCAATGCGTCGCGCTCCGCCGCGACCACTTCTCTCGCGCTGGAGATGCCATGAAGATCATCCCGTCCTGCTTGCTGGTGGCCGCCCTGGCCGCCTCCGCCTGCACCTATGAAGAGGCCGCGTTGCCGCCGCCTCAGGAGACCGAGCCGCCCTTCGTGCCCGTCGGACCCGACGGCGAGGTGATGGAAGACGAATCGTCAGGCGCGATCGACGGTTCCACGTTCTACGTCGCGATCCACCGCTCGGCTTTCGACCGGCGCTGGTTCTTCACCACCACGCTGTCACAGCTCGAGCCCGACGGGCCGACCGGCGGGGCGGCCCGCTCACTCGGGGTACGAGTGGTCCGTCTCGTCGAGCAGAACCATCGCCTGTTCCTGATGGACGACACCGCCGGCGACGGCAGCGTGCTGACGCCGCCGCGTATCGTCGATGACTTTCCCATCGTCGACCACGTGCCGAGCGGGGGCGGCAACTACGTGATGGTCGACTTCGCGCGCGGGCGCGCCGACTTCCGCATCACCGCGCTCGGCGCCGATCAGGCGCGGCCGGCGGTGATCGAGTCCTCGCTCCTCCGTCGGTTCCGCCGCCTCGGCGACGGCGTCGGGTTCGAGCGCGTGTTCACCGGCCGCTACACCGATGGCGACGGCCGCGACCAGGCCATCGCCGGTACCCTGGGCATCTCGCTCCGCCTCTACGCCGACGGACCGGGATACGAGCCGACCGCGCAGCCCGAGGCGGCGCACTACTTCCGCGGCACCGACACCCGCGCCGCCCGCTGGGCGCTGTCGCCGGCCGCGCCGATCAGGCTCCGGCTGACGCCCGCGCTCGCGGAGCTCCACGACCATCCCCAGTATGGACGCTACGATCTGGTCGCGGCCGTCACCCGCGGCGCCGAGTCGTGGAACGAGGTCCTGGGGTTTCCGCTGATCGCGGTCGAACCCGGCGACGACGGCGACTCGATCGGCGACGACGACAAGAACCTGATCGTGTTCGACACCGACGGTGACCTCGAGGGCGCCTTCGCTGACCACCGTATCAACCCAGCGACCGGAGAGATCCGCGGCGCCAGCATCTACATCGGCGGGACCACGCTCGCCAGTGCGCACGCGCTCGCCGGCCAGCTCGCGGGTTTGCGTGCGCCCGCGTCCGCCCCGGGAGCGGCGCCGATCGCGGCTCGGCCCGCGCTGCAGTGGGCGTCGATGCAGGCCGAGACCACCTGCGGGTTGACCATCGCGAGCGCGTTGCCGCCGGTGGCGCGCGCGCTGGCCAAGGAGGGCGAGCTGACGCAGGAGGCGATCGTCGAGCACTTGATCTCGTTCGTGGTCGCCCACGAGGTCGGCCACGTGCTCGGCCTCCGCCACAACTTCAAGGGCTCGCTCGCCGCGACGCCGACCTCGATCATGGACTACCCCGGCGAGCAGGACCTGCTTGGCCTGGCGGGTCCCGGTTCGTACGACGTGGCCGCGTTGCGCTACCTCTATGGCGCCGCATCGACCTTGCCGACCGAGCCATTCTGCGCCGAGGACGAGCTGGCGATCGATCCCGACTGCGCGCTACGCGACGCTACCGCCAGTCCGCTCACCGACTACTGGGGCGCCTACTGGAGCCAGTGGCTCCCCGCGTTCCTGGCCGGCCACGTGTCGATCGACGGCTGGGGCGCGCTGGGGCCGGAGCTCCTCAAGTACGTACGCGCCGGCAGCCCCGACCAGCGCATCATCGCGTGGCGCCTGCTCACCGACGCGGTCGCGCCGCCGGCGGAAGGGGCGCACCTCGCTGACGGCCTGTACCGCACGATCCTGACCGACCTCTACCTCAGCGACCCCGACGACCGCGGCATGTTCACCGATCTGCCGCCCTCGGACGACGCCGACTTCGAGAGCCTCTTGCTCGCCCAGCTCGTCGCGACCATCACCAACGTCGACGGCGCCAGCTCCTTCGAAACCCGTCGCACCGCGGTCGACGTCCTTGGGGCCATGCGGTCGTTCGCGGCCTACGAAGCCCTGTTCACGACACGCGAGGTCCTGCGCGCAGCGCCACCGGCGACCGGCCTCGATGGAGCTCTCACCGACGACCTGATCGCCCGCATCGGGCGTGTCATCGATCGCTTCTTCGAGTGATCGCCTGGTCCACAACTGCCACCACAGAAAGGAATCACCGATGTCCGACCCGAAAAAGAAGAACCACGAGATCGAGAGCTTCAACCTCATGGATCTCGACGTGAGTGAGCTCGAGCGCCGTCTCGAGCTCGCCCCCCTCCAGCAGCAGATCGCCTCGTCGGCGACCGTCTCCTGCGACCGTTGCGCCAACTACGTCGACAACGGCACCGGCTGCTGAAAGTCCGCGGAGCACCACCCGTGTCGATCGAGTCCAACTCCACCCCTCACTCGGCGCGGCGCCGCGCGCGCGCGATCCTCGCGCTCGGCACGATCGCTGTAGCGATCGTCGCCATCTATCTCTGGAAGCGCCCGGGCGCGACGCCGCCGCCCCGCGAACCGGCCCGCGCCGCCGTCGTCGCACCTGCCGCCCCGAGCGCGCTGCCATCGTCGGCGATGACCGATGGCGTCGCGGCGCCCGATGGTGAGCCGACGCTGCACGCGCCAGATCCCAGCGGCGGGCTCGCGCTCGAGGGCGTGGTGTTCGGTCCCGACGATCAGGCGGTCGGTGGTGCGACCGTGCACATCAGCACGGTGCCGCCACGGGCGGTGACCACCGATGCCAACGGGGCGTTCACCATCGACAGGCTGCTGCACCGACGCTACCGCGTGTTCGCGACCGCCGCCGCCGGCATCGCCGGTCCGCTCGATCTGATGGTCACGGACACCACCGAGCCGGTGATCCTGCAGTTGCGACCCGCCGGCCGCATCGTCGCCCGCGTGCTCGACCCCGACGGCAAGCCGGTGGCCGACGCCCGGATCGACGCCACCACCGAGGTCCTCGTCGAGGCCACGACCGGCGCCGACGGCACGGCGACCCTGGCCCCGATCTCGACCGGGACCTGGTCGGTGCGAGCGCGCAAGCGCGGCCTCGCGAGCGAGGCCCGCTGGGTCGCGGTCGGCCCCGAGTCGACCGCCGAGGTCGAGTTGCAGCTGACCACCGGCGTCCCGCTCGCCGGCCGGGTGCTCGACGAGCGCGGCGCACCGCTGGCCGACGTACGGGTGTGGCCCGAGGAGGCCGGAGACGTTGACTCACCGCGCGTCGGTGCTGGCGATGCGGTCGTCTCCGGCCGCGATGGACAGTTCCGCTTCGAGGCGCTGCCTCCGGCCGCCTACCGTCTCCACGCCTACGTTGGCGGGCGCCCCAAGACCGTCAGCAAGATCATCGCGCTCTCCCCGGCGGGCAAGGACGACGTCGAGCTGCGCATGGATCTTGGGGCGACCCTGCGGGGTCGCGTCATCGACGTGAACGGCCGCCCCGCGGCAGCCGTGGTGCGCATCGATGTCGAGTCGACCGGCGGTGTGGTCCGGGCCCAGACCGACGACGATGGAGGGTTCGCCGTCGTCGGTCTGCCGCGAGCTGCGGTCAGCCTGCGCGCGACCGCCGACGCAGCCAGCAGCGACCCACAGGCGGTCGATCTAACGACTGGCGACGCGCGCGTCGAGCTCAAGCTGATCCACACACTGCGCATCGCGGGCGTGGTGGTCGACAGTACCGGCGAGCCCGTCCTCGGAGCACAGGTGATAGCTTGGGCGGTCACCGGCGACGCTCGATGGCGCGAGATTACCGACGCCGGCGGTCGCTTCGAGCTGCGGGGGCTGGCGGCCGGCAGCCACGACGTCGCCGCCGGGCGCGAGCGCGCGCTTCAGCTCGGCCATCGCAATCGGCTACCTGGCGTCCGGGTGATGGCAGGGACCATCGACGTTCGCATCGTCTTGCCCGCAGGTGGCGGCCTCACCGGCGAGGTGATCGGATCCGACGGCAAGCCGCCCGCCAGTTACCGCGTGCGGCTGCAGCGAGTGAACGGCGTCCCGTTCGTGACTCCGCGCTTCACCCTGAGCGATGTGCCGCCAGGAACCTACTCGGTTCGCATCGAGGGCTCGGGCTTCGCCACGAAGCGCGTCGACGGCGTCGAAGTGCGGAGCGGCCAGGTCACGGATCTTGGCCGGCTCGAGATCATGCGCGGCCGCACGATCGCTGGCCGGGTCATGAACGCTTCGGGTACACCGGTGGCGGGCGCGAAGGTGAGGGGCGGCGCCGCGCTGGTCGGCAACGGAGACCAGGTCGGGACCGACGGCGGCGAGCCGGACTTCGCGGGTGCAGCACAGACCACGACGACCGACGACACGGGCAGCTTCGAGCTGACCGGAGTGTCACCGGGGCGATGGACCGTGGTGGCCGAGGCTGGCGAGAGCGGCCGCTCGTCGCCGCTGGCGATCGCGGGCGGGACTGAGTCGGTGACCGGCGTGACGCTGGTCGTCGAGCCGGTGGCGTCGCTGAGCGGCACCGTGACGATCGACGGCAAACCCGGCTCGGCGGTGGTCAACGCCCAGCCGCACGCGACACCCTTCGCCATGGCGGCCGTACCGGCGGGACGCGACGGCGAGTTCCGGTTCGATCGGCTCGCGCCGGGACGGTACGCTGTGTCGATCGTGATCGGGGACCCGGTTTCTGGCGGGACGTTCCATCCGCACGGCGTGGAGCTTGCGCCGGGCAAGCCGCAGGTGGTCGCGCTCAAGGCGACCACCGGCGATGGCACGATCGAAGTGACGGTGACCGGCTCGCCGATCGCGGTCGCGTTCGCGACCAGCGTCCCGCTCGAGGCGACCAACGCGCAGGAGCTGGTCGAGCGACTGGGGCGGCAGGACGGCGGCGCGTGGGGCCTGGTGCCAGTGCTCGGCGGCCCCGGCACCCTCGGTGAACTCGCGGGCGGGACCTGGACCGTGTGTGCGATCATCCCGCCGCTCACCGCACGCGACCTGACCTCGATGCTCGAGCACATCACCAGGGACGGCACGTCGATGCCCGCTCGCTGCGCGACGGTGAAGGTCGCCGACCGCGTGACCGCGCGAACCACGATCGCCCTCGACTGATCGAGTTGGCGCTGCGGCTCGCAGCCTGCAAGTGCGAATCCTCGCGGGGCCATCCGCGGCTGCGCGATCGCCGAGGATCGACGCGCACCAGCTTCGGCTTCTCTAATGTGTCGGCCGATCAGTCGGCCAGGGTGTCGGGGTGAGGGCGGTAGGACTCGAACCTACAACCAGCGGATTAAGAGTCCGATGCTCTACCATTGAGCTACGCCCCCGGAACTTCTAAGCTATCCTCGGATTTTCAGTGAGCTCGGGGCGACTCGAACGCCCGACCTACGGGTTCGAAGCCCGGCGCTCTATCCAACTGAGCTACGAGCCCTTCTACGCGGCCGGGCGGATAGATAGAGAACCATTGGCCCGGTGTCAAGCCGGCGCGCGGGCGAACGCGATCCGGGGGTGGCTGCCTGTGGGTCTGAGCCCACAGCGTGAGCTGAATCCCACTCTCCTCTGGGGATCCAGTCACCAGGAAGCCCCTGATTTTTCAGGGTTTGGCAGAAGAAAGGGGGTTCAAAAAGCGGCCTGACCGCTATAGAGTCGGCTCCTCCCTGGGGAAGAGGAGCACTAGCCGTGTTTAGCAAAGACTCGCGCGTAAACGTCTTGCTCACGATCATGTTTCTGGCGCTGTCCGCCTGCGGCGGCATCGGCTCGGGTTGCGGCTGCTCGCAACAACCGTTGCCACCAGGAGGCCTACCGGACGATCAGACGGTGGAAGGCGGCGGCCAGATTCGCGTCACGCGCGCGGGCTTCGAGAAGCTCACGTCGGTCGTGCCGGCGATCTTGAACGACTCGCTCGGCGGCGGCTTCTGCGTCGATCGCCAGAGCATCCTCGGCGCCGACGTCTGTTACACGAACCAGGGCGGCTGCAACCCGGGTTGCCGCGTGAACGTGTCGGTGCAGGAGACGCGCCTCCAGGTCACCAACGCGCAGACGCTCAACGTCTACGTGCGCGCCAACGCGAACGCGTCGGTGCGCATCGACCCGCCGATCTTCAGCGCCTGCACGATGACGATCACCGCCAACAACCTCTCGGCGGATCTCGACATCGGCTTCTCCATCGACCCCGCGACCGGCGAGCTACGCCTGCGGCTCAACCGCATCAACGACTACAACCTCTCCGGCGTCAACTACTCCGGCTGCTCGGTGATCAGCTTCCTCGCGTCGCTCGTCACCGACCTCCTCGACTCCTTCCTCGGCGAGTTCATCGTCGACCTGCTCACGCCGACCATCAACGATCTGATCCAGGGCTTCCTGCCAGATCCGCTCGGCATCGAGGGCATGGTCGATGTCGGCCAGCTCCTCGCCGGCGTCTCGCCCGGCACGGAGGGCTTCATGGAAGCCCGGATGGTGCCAGGAGGATATGTGCAACTGGGCGGCGGCGGCATGTCGCTCGGCCTCATCACAGGCTTGAACGCCGACCAGGATCCGACCACACGCACCGCCGCGCTCGACAGCGAGCCGGCGTACTGCGTGCCCCCCATCCCCGCGCCGAACTTCGCGGCCCCGCCTGCGTCGCTGCCGGTGAGCACGCGCGGCACCTTCACGCTCATGCCCGCCGGCGCCTTCGTCGGTAGCCCGGAGCCTGCCGACGACCTCGCGATCGGCATGTCCGAGACGACGCTCGATCTCGCCGGCCACCACCTCGTGACGTCGGGCGGCCTCTGCCTCGGCGTCGGCACCAGCCTCGTCGAGCAGCTCAAGCTCGGCACCATCGGACTGCTGGTCCCGTCGATCGGCGAGCTCGGCACCGGCGACGAGCCGCTGCTCCTCGTCACCCGCCCGCAGAAGGCGATCGACTTCTCGATCGGTGACGGCACCGAGGCGTCCCCCGCCCTCACCCTGCACATCAAGGGCTTCGAGGTCGACTTCTACGGCTTCATCTACGAGCGCTACACGCGCGCGTTCACGATGTCGCTCGACCTCGACGTCGGCGTGAACCTCGAGTTCACCCAGATGCCGGGGATGCCGGCGCAGGTGATCCCCACGCTCGTCGGCCTCTCGTCGTCCAACATCGGCATCACCGTGCTCAACAACGAGTTCGTGCGCGAGACCCGCTCGCAGCTCGAGGCCGTGCTGCCCACCGTGTTCGACCTGGCGCTGCCGCTCCTCGCCAACGGCATCGGCCCCATCGACGTGCCCGACTTCGCCGGCTTCACGCTCAACAACCTGCGCGTGCAGAAGGTGACGACGGCGCAGGACGACTTCATGGCGATCTACGCGTCGCTCGGCGCGTCGATGATGATGCGCGACCGCGCCACGCAGTACCCGTCGCTCGAGGGCGTGATCGACACCCTCGACCAGCACGCCGAGATGGGCAACTGGCCGGAGCTGGTGGCGATGGGCCCGGGCGGCGCGCAGGCGCGCCTGGTCTCGGTCAGCGTGCCGCAGCCGGAGGACGTGCGCGCCGCGCTCGTCGCCAAGGACATGACCGGCCTGCCGAGCGTCACGATCGACGTCGACGCGCGTGACGCCCACGGCCGCGCGCTCGAGTGGAGCTGGAACCTGAACGGCGGCATGTTCCGCCCGTTCACGACGGCGTCGCCGCTCGTCATCGCCGACCGCGCGTTCGCGTGGCAGGGCAAGTACACGATCGGGCTCCGCTCGCGCGTCGTCGGTGACTACCGCACGACCACGCCGGAGACGATCGACATCCCGGTCGTCATCGACTCGTCGCCGCCCAACGTGCGCGTCGCCGACGCGCGCTGGTACATCGGCGACTTCCTGGTGCCGGCGACCGACGCGGTCTACGAGTCCAGCGAGCTCGAGTGGGCGTGGGGCCGCGTCGGTGACGACGACCCGTCGACCGACTGGAGCGGCAGCGCCCGCATCGACCGCCAGACCGCCCAGGACCTGTCGTCGGTGGACGGCGAGATCCTCGTCTTCGTGCGCGACCCGAGCGGCAACGTCGGTCAGGCGATCGCCAAGACCAACTTCCACGGCGCGCCGGGTGAGAGCGGCTGCAACTGCGGCACGACCAGCACGGCGCCGGGCGCAGGCTCGCTGCTGCTCATGATGCTGGTCGGAGCGTGGCTGCTTTTTCGCCGTCGCGCCGCGGCCATCGCCCGGGTCGTCGCGCGCGTTAGCTCGACGAGGGCGGCGTCGCTCGTCGTCCTCTGGGCCGGCGTGAGCATCGCGGTCTCGATGGTGCCGGGCTGCTCCTGCGGCAACACCGCGGGCCAGGCCTGCGAGCTCACCGAGGACTGCGCGACCTTCGAGTGCCCCGACGGACAGATCGCGATCTGCTTCGAGGGCGAGTGCATCTGCACCGACGACGTGCCCTACGGCAAGATCGGCCCGTTCTCCGACATCGCCGTCGCCCCCAACGGCGACGCGATCGTGAGCGCGTACGCCGAGTCGCACGGCGACCTCGTGGTCGCGCGCTTCACCGGCGCCGGCCGCATCCCCGACGAGGCGTGGGAGTGGGTCGACGGCGTGCCCGACGGCCCCGTCGCCCTGCCCGACTCCGACGTCCGCGGCGGCATCCTCGATCCCGGTGACGACGTCGGCCTCTACACGTCGGTCGCGATCGGCAGCGCCGACACGCCGATGGTCTCGTACCACGCGCGCGAGACCGGCTCGCTCAAGTTCGCCGCCAAGTACGGCGGCGCGTGGCAGAGCCACGAGGTCGACAGCGGCACCGGCGAGGTCGATCCGGAGATCGGCGGCGAGTCGGCCGGTCTGTACACGGCGATCACCGTGCGCAAGGACGACGGCCGCCCCGGCATCGCGTACATGGCCACCGTCTCCCAGGGCGGCGGGATCGTGACCGCCGAGGTCCGTTACGCGCAGGCGAACGTCGCGCAGCCGCAGAGCTCGTCCGACTGGACCGTCACCGTGCTCGACATGATGACGCTACCGGCGGCCGACCCCAACGCGCCCGACATCTACCCGCTGCCCGGCGGCGTCGGGCTGTTCGTCGAGAGCGCGCTCGATGACATGAACAACCCCGCGGTCGTCTACTACGATCGCCAGAACGGCGACCTCAAGCTCGTGCGCTGGGACGCGATGAACAGCCGCTTCGGCGCGCCTGTCGTCGCCGCTGGCGCCAACGCCGACGACGGCTGGTATCCGTCGATCGCGTTCGACGCCACCGGCAACGCGCACCTCGCGTTCCAGGGCGCCGATCACGACGACGTCTTCTACCGGGACATGGCGGCCACGTCGAAGGAGATGGTCGACGACGGGTACCGCATCGTCGGCACGACCGAGGACGGCCTGCCCAAGCCCGAGTACCACTTCGTGGGCTCGGACACGCAGATCATCTGGACGCCGGTAACCCCGTACGTCATCTACCAGGACTCGACGACGCACGAGCTGCTCGCCGCGTCGAGGAACGCCGGCATGTGGCGCCCCGAAGCGATGGCCGGCGCCGAGGCGACGTTCGCCGGGGCGTACGGGTTCCACGCCGCGGCGGCGCTGGGCGCGAACGACATCGCGGTGTCCACCTGGGTCATCCACCAGGCGCTCAACGACAACTGGGTCGAGGTGTTCCGCCTGCCGATCGCCGCGCAGTAGCCCCGGGCTCGCGGCCCTCGCTCAGGGCAGGCGCAGCTCGGCGCCGAGCGTGACCATCATCCCGAGCTGACCGGCGCTGCCCACGCCGCTGCCCAGCCAGGCGCCCCCGGCGAAGGCGGCGGCGCTGCCGACGACGGCGACGTCCTTGCGCACGACCGCAGCCACGCCGGCGCCGGCCTCGACGCCGGCGGCGGCGCCGGTCACGTCATCGGCGGCGAAGCGGAGCACGCGCCCGAAGACGCCGCCGCGCACGAAGGGCGTGAAGGCGCCCTGGCCGCGCAGGTTACGGCGGAGGCCGAGCGTCAGATCGCCGGAGAAGCCGTCGGCGACGCCGTGGTCGCAGCTCATGCCGTCGGGCGGCGTGCGGCTGCAGCCGGTGGTCGGCGCCCCGAACGTGAAGTGCACGCCGCCGTCGAACCAGACGTGGTCGGTCATGCGATAGAGGTAGCGGCCGCCGAGGCGCATCCCGCCCGGCGTCGTACCGCCGCCGCCCGCGGCGCCGACCTCGGCCGCGAGCGCGACCTGGGGCTCTTCCGCATGGGCCGGCGAAGCGCCCCCGGCAGCCGAGACCGCGAGCAGCCACACCACCGCCTGCACGTGCTTTCGCATAGTTCAGGAGCGTAGGCGGGTGAGCGCACGTCGGCCAGTTTTCGGCTACTGTGCGCGCCATGTCGGCTACTTCTCGCTGTTCCTGCTTGCTTGCGCTCGCGCTCGTCGTCGGCGCGAGTGGCTGTCCCAAGCCGCGCACGTCGGCGGCCACCCAGCCCACGCCGGTCGCGTTCGATCCTTCGCAGTCCGATCCCAAGGCGATCGAGGTCGTCGACGCCGGCCTCGCGAAGCTCGGCGACCCCGCGAGCTGGGAGAAGCTCAAGGAGCTCCGGTTCACGGTCACGTACAAGGACGGCGAGAGCGTGAAGGCGGAGTTCCTGCACGCCTGGGATCGCTGGAACGGACGGCACTACTGGCGCACCGTCGACATGACCACGGTCGGAGGCAAGCCCGAGGACGTGCGCCACATGGAGGTCAAGCACGACCTCTTCGACAAGGACGCGACGCCGTGGGCCGCGTACGGCGGCCGCCAGCTCGAGACGCGCGCCGACGGTGCGGCGCAGGCGAAGCGCGCCGGCGAATCGTTCTGGCAGGACCTCTACTTCTTCGCGATGATCCACAAGCTGAAGGATCCGGGGGTGAAGCTCAGCGTCGACAACGCCGAGATCACCGTCGCGGACTCGGAGGCGTGCAAGCCGTCGTGCACGTCGATCAAGATCACGTTCGATCCCGCCGTCGGCAAGGATACGTGGCTCGTGAACTTCAACAACGAGACCAAGCTGCCCGAGGTCATCGAGCAGCAGCGCGGAGCCGGCCGCATCGGGTACCAGATCCTCGGCTGGACCGACGCCGGCGGGCTGAAGTGGCCGAGCAAGCTGCAGAACCTCGGCCTCAAGGCCGAGGTCATCGAGTTCTCCGGCGTCGCGGTCGGCGAGCCCGACGACGCGACCTACGTCCCCACGCTCTCGCACTGAGCGCGTTGCCCACCTGGAGCAAGCGATGGCCCCGAAGCCGCTGGTCTACAACGCCACTTTGGTCGAGCGCGTCGATCTCACGTCCGCGCTCACGCTCTTCCGCGTCATGCCCGACGAGCGGCCGGCCCCGGGCTGGTTCACGCCCGGGCAGTACTGCGTGCTCGGCATGAACAACGAGGCGCAGCCCGAGCTCGGCTCGGTGCGGCGCTCGATGTCGATCGCGTCCGCGCCCGAGGAGGACGGACCGATCGAGTTCTACATCCGGTTCGTCGCGAAGCCGGAGTCCGAGAACCCGCTCACGCACCTCCTCTGGAAGCTGAAGAACGGCGACCGCATGTACATGCGTCCGGTCGCGGCGGGCGTGTTCACGGTGAAGGACACGATCGGCGACGCCGACCCGCGGCTGCGCGTGATGGTCGCGGCGGGCACCGGCTCGGCGCCGTTCGTGAGCATGGTGCGCAGCGAGCTGCGGCGGAACCCCGAGGCGGATCTGTCGAAGTGGGTGCTCCTGCACGGCGCGTCGTACGCGGCGGACCTCGGCCATCGCGACGAGCTCATGGGCTACGTCGAGACCCACGGGCTGCGTTACTGGGGCACGGTGAGCCGGCCCAAGGAGTGCCCGGGCTGGACCGGTGACACCGGGCGCGTCGAGAACTTCTTCGCCGGCGACCGGCTGGCGGAGCTCGAGCGCCGGCTGGGGATGCAGCCGGGCGGGTTCCTGCCGACCAAGGCGGTCATCTTCATCTGCGGCCTGCAGGGGACGATCGGCACGACGATCGAGAACCTGTGCGCGCGTGGGTTCGTCCCCGACCACAAGCGCATGCGCGAGGCGCTGGGCGTGCCGACGGAGGCGCCGGCGACGCTCTTCTACGAGCAGTACGACACCGAGCCGGTGATCGACATCAAGAACCCGGCGGTGGTCGAGCCGCTCAAGGCGCAGCTCGGCGAGGCGCTCGCGCGTCTGGCCGGCTCGTGACGGCGGGGCAGCGGTGACCGCGTTCGTCGCCGGCGCGACCGGGTTCGTCGGGCGGGCCGTGGTGCCGGCGCTGGTCGCGCGCGGCGAGACGACGATCGCCCACGTGCGCCCCGACTCGGCGCGGCTCGGCGAGTGGCGCGAGCGGTTCGCCGCGATGGGCGCGACGGTCGACGCGTCGAGGTGGGAGCAGGACGCGCTCGCCGACGCGATGCGGACGGCCGGCGTCACGCACGTGTTCTGCCTCATCGGCACGACGCGCGGACGGGCGAAGGCCGACGGCGTCGCCGGCAACATCTACGACGCCGTCGACTACGGGCTGACCAAGCTCCTCGTCGACGCGGCGGTGGCGAGCGGCACGAAGCCGCGCTTCGTCTACCTGTCCTCGGTCGGCGCCTCGACCAGGGCGACGTCGGCGTACCTGAAGGCGCGTGGCCGCGCCGAGGACGTCGTGCGCGCCTCGGGCCTGCCGTGGGTGATCGCGCGCCCGTCGGTGATCACGGGCGATGGCCGCGACGACGAGCGCCCCGCCGAGCGCGCCGCCGGCGTGATGATCGACGGCGTCCTCTCGGTCGCCGGTCTCCTCGGCGCCAGGCGCTTGCGCGCGCGCTACCGCTCGACGACGCCTGACGTCCTCGCCGCCGCGCTCGTCCGCCTCGCGCTCGACGGCGCGGCCGACACCCTCGCCGAGGGCGCCGACCTCCGATAGGGGGACAGGCTCCACCCTCCCATCCTCCCAGGATTCCTCTCCATTTCGGTCGAACCGCGACTGGGCGACTCGACGAGGCTCAGTCGCGGTACGCGCTAGATCGTGAATCAAGTCAGGGGCTTGCGGGGGTAGAACCTGTCCCCCCTCGGGGTCTGTCCCCCCTCGGGGTCAGTCCCAGCCCTGGCTCGAGCCGTAGGTGCCGACGTTCCGCTGTGGCGGAGGAGGAGGCGGCGGCGGAGCGGGGTGCTGCTGGGACGGCGGCGGTGCGGTGCGGGGCGGGGGTGGGCGCGGGGCGAGCGACCGCTCGCGTTCGTCCGCTTCCCGGACGAAGCGATCGCCGGCCTCGGCGGGGATGGCCGCGCGCGCCTCGGCGAGGAGCGAGCGCGCGCGGGTGAGGTCGCGCTGGCCAGCGGCGGCCTCGCTCGCGTCGAGGAGCGCGCGCGCGATGCGCTCGTGACGCGCGGGGAGGACCTCGCGGTAGAGGCGGACGGCCTCCGCGAGGGTGGCCGACGCCTCCTGCCAGTCGCCGCGGCGGTTGGCGAGGAGGCCGAGGTTGGCGAGCACGATCGGCAGGTCGCCGTGACCGGCGGCGGCGAAGATGCGCCGCGCCTCGGCCAGCTCGGCTGCGGCGGCGTCGAGCTGGCCACGCTCGATCGCGACGAGGCCGAGCGAGTTGCGCGTGAGCGCCACGTCGGGGTGATCGTCGCCGAGCGCGGCGCGGCGAAGGCGCAGCGCGAGCTGGTAGCGCGCCTCCGCGTCGTCGAGACGGCCGAGGAGCCGGAGCACGCCGGCGACGTTGTGGTGGTCGCGCGCGACCTCGGGGTGCGACGGATCGAGCACGCGCTCCTTGATGGCGACGGCCTCGGAGAAGCGGGCGAGCGCGCCATCGAGATCCCCGCGCAGCCGCGCGACGTGACCGAGCGCGGACACCGACTGGGCGACGGCGAGATCGTCGCCGGTCGGCCCGGCCAGCTCGCGCCGCATGGCGAGCGCGCGCTCGAGCTCGGCCTGCGCCCGCGCGAGCTCACCGCGGTTCATGGCGAGCAACCCGACGTTGCTAGCGAGGCGAGCGACCAGCGCCGGCGGGTCACCGGCGCGGGTGACGGCCGCGCCCGCGAGGTGCGCCCACTCGTCGACGGCGCCGAGGTCGCGGCGATCGCCGGCGGCGCCGACGCGGGCGATCCATGCGCGCGCCGCGCCCAGATCGTCGTGACCGATCTCGGCGGCCACGACTGCGGCCCGCGCCGCGAGGTCCGCGGCCGCCGCGTCCCCGGCGCGGCGCAGGAGGTCGGCATGCACCACGTGCGCCGCCGCCAGCGTCGGTGCGTGACCGGTCGCCGCCGCCGCCGCCACCAGCGCGGCGCCACCGGCGGGATCGACGCGCGTCGACGTCGCCAGCCGGGCGCGCAGCTCGGCCGCCGTGCGCTCGACGGCGGCGACCGCCGAGCGCTGCGCCGCGGGCACGGGCGCGAGGAGCGCGAGCGCGCCGCTCGTCGCACACTCGCCGGGGTCGGTCAGCCCGGCGATCGCATCGGCGACGCCGCCGAGCTGGCGCGGGTCCGCGGCGCGGAGCTCGGCGACGAGCGCGGCGAGCTCCGCCTTCGCACGATCGAGGCAACCGCCGCGCACGTCGAGCAGCGCCTCGCTCTCGGCGCCGCGCACGCGCCCGGCGCGACACACGTCGAGGCGCGCCTCGCGCCACCGGCCCGCGTACGCGTCCAGCCGCGCGGCGGACGACGGATCGTGGGCCGCCGCGAGCTTGCCGCGCAGCTCGCTCGCCACCGCCGGCGTCCACGCGTCGTCGAGCGCCGCGACGGCGGTGCGACACGGATCGGACGGCGCGCTCGCCGGGCTCACCGCCAGCAACGTCACCACGGCCGCGCCCGCCGCCGCGGCCGGCGCGAGCCACACCCAGCGGCGCGGCGGCTGCCAGTCGAGCGCGGTCACCAGCGCGTCGACGCTCGCGTGACGCCGCTGCGGATCGAACGCCAGCCCGCGGCGCAGCGCGCGCTCGACGGCCGCCGGCACGCCGCGCCGCTCGGGGGCGATCGGACCGCGCTCGATCGCGCGCGCCAGCTCGCCGAGCTCCTTGCCCAGGAACGGCCTCGCGCCGAACAGGATCTCCCAGACCGTCACCGCCAGCCCGAACTGATCGCTCGCCACCGTCGCCGGCTCGCCGCGCAGCTGCTCCGGCGCCATGTAGAGCGGCGTCCCGATCACGGAGCCGGTCTGGGTCAACGTCGTCGCGAGCGCCGCGGTGCCGACCAGCCCGCGGCGCTCCTCGTCGGCACGCGCCAGGCCGAAGTCGCCGATGCGCGGCCGGCCGTGCTCGTCGACGATGACGTTGTCGGGCTTCACGTCGCGGTGGATGACGCCCGCCGCATGCGCCGCCGCGAGCCCGCGGCCGACCGCGACGAGGCACGCGAGGCGCTCGCGCCACGGCCGGCCGTGCGCCCACACCCGCAGGGTGGGCCCGGCCACCAGCTCCATCGCGACGAACACGCGATCCCCGGCCGTGCCGACGTCGTGCACGGTCACGACGTTGGGGTGCTGCAGCCGCGCCATCGCCTGCGCCTCGCGCAACACGCGCGTCGCGTCGCCGGCATCCGCCCGCTCGGGCCGCAGCAGCTTGAGCGCGACCTTGCGGTCGAGCTCGCGATCGTGCGCCGCATAGACGACGCCCATCGCGCCGCCACCGACGCGATCGAGCACGATGTAGCGATCGACCGCGTCGCCGGCGCGCAGCTCGTCGGCGGCGGGCGCGTCACGGCCGTCGCTGCCGCGCGCCGCCAGCGCGACCAGATCGCGGCACGAGTCACAGGTGTCGAGGTGCGCGTCGACGCCGACCATGTCCGCGGGCGCGAGCTGACCGTGGATCAGCTCCAGCAGCGCCACGTCGTCCAGGCACCCGGCCATCTCCCCGAGGATACCGCGCGGTGGCACCACGATCGTGTCAGGGATATCGTGGTCAGGCATGGCGACCTCCGACGACGCCGACCGGCTGGCCGAGCTGTGCGCGATCGCGGAGCGTGCCTGGCCGGGGGTCGCCGTCGATCGGGGCGAGCTCGCCGCCGCGCTCACCGCGCGCGCCGACGTGGCGCCCACCGCCGACGCCGCCGTGGAGCTGGCGCTCGCCCTCGCGTGCGCCCGCGGCGACCGGACCGCCCTCGCCGCCTTCGATCGCGCGTACCTCGCCGACGTGCCCGCCGGCCTCGCGCACATGAAGCTCGACCAGGCGATGATCGACGATCTCCTCCAGGAGGTGCGCGCCAAGCTCCTGGTCGCCGAGGACGGCGCGCCGCCCCGCGTCCTCGCGTACGCCGGCCAGGGCAAGCTGCGCGGCCTGTGCCAGGTGATGGCGGCGCGCGCCGCGCTCACCCGCCTGCGCGGCACCAGACGCACGACCTCCGACGACGGGGTCGCGGCGCTCGCCGCCGCCGGGGATGACCCCGAGCTCGCGTTCCTCAAGGCTCACTACCGCGACGCCTTCAAGGCCGCGTTCACCGAGGCCGCCGGCGAGCTCGACGCGCGCGACCGCAACCTCCTGCGCCTGCACCACCTGGGCGGCGTCACCCTCGATCAGCTCGCGGCGATGTACGGCGTGCACCGCGCGACCGCCGTGCGCTGGCTCGCCGACGTGCGCAAGCGCCTGCTCGCCGGCACCCGCACGCGCCTGCGCGCGACGCTGTCGGTCTCGGCCGAGGAGCTCGACAGCATCATGGAGCTCATCGGCAGCCGCCTCGACGCGAGCGTGCGCCGGCTGCTCGACAGCGTCGCGGCAAAGGCGTGACACCGCTCCACCCCCTCAGCGCGCCGCGACCTTCGCCGCGCCGCGCGCCGCCACCGGCAGGCTCCAGTCGACGACCGCCCACTCGCCGCCGCGCTTCTCGAGGAAGAACGTCTGCCGCGCCTTCGCGCGCTTCTTGCCGCCCGCCGCGGCGTCGAGCTCGATCGTCACCCGCGCCCTGGTGGCGTCGGTGATCACCGCCTTGCCGTAGCTCACGCGCTGGCCGAGCTGACCGAGGAACGCGGTCAGCGCCATCTGCACGCGGTCCTGCTCGGTGACGCGGAAGTCACCGTAGCCGCCGCACGCCTCCGCGATCTGGGTCGTGGCAACCGCTCCGCCGGCGGCGAGAGCAACGGCAAGCGCAACTGTCCTGGCGATCGTCTTCGTCTTCATCTTCATGCTCCGGGTTGTTCATCCCGAGAACGCTGCCACCGCGCGACCGGCGCACGGAAAACGACCGCGCCGGATTCGTCAACGATGTTAGGGTCCTGGCCGTGGGTCTCCTCAAGCGCGCGCCGAAGGTCGACGTGTATCTGCCGCGGGCCCTGTTCGTCGGCAACCCGTGCGACGTGGAGATCCGGCTCGAGTGTGAGGAGGAGCTCGACGTCGAGTACGTCGACATCTACATCGAGGGCAGCCAGGGCTGGTCGGTCGGCTCGGGCAAGTCGCGCGCGACGCGACGCGAGACGACCCCGACCCTGGCGAAGCGCCTGATGGACGCCGGCGCGCTCGCGCCGGGCGAGACCCGGTTGCGCGCGCGCTTCACGCTCCCCGACGACACGCCGCCGAGCCACGCGCTGTCGCCGGCGTGGGCGACGCTCGAGCTGAAGGTGCGCGTCGCGATCCCGTGGTGGCCCGACGGACGCTACACGTTCGTGTTGCCGGTGCGCGTGCCGCCGCCGGCGCACATCGATCGCCAGCCGCGCGCCTACCGGAGCACGTCGCAGGGGAACGACCCCGACGAGCGGCGCCTCGAGCTGAGCCTGCCGTCGACGACCTTCGTCGCCGGCGAGACGGTCTCGGGCGTCTGCGCCCTCTTCCACGTCGACGATCGCAAGACGAGCGAGCTCGAGATCGCGCTGGTGCCGCGGCTCGACCTCTACGGCTGGCGCACGCGCGAGCGCGACGCCGACGCGCTCACGGTCAGCGTCGCGCTGCCCGCCGGCAGCGCCGGCACGAGCATCCCGATCCGCTTCGACCTGCCAGCGACGATCACGCCGTCGTTCGCCACGCGCTCCCATCGCCTGCGCTGGGTGCTGGTCGCCCGCTCGGGGTCGTTCTTCCGCGGCAAGGTCGAGCTGGCGGTGCCGATCACGATCGTCGACGCCAGCGCCGCCGACGCCCTGCCCGAGCTGGCGCCGCCGCCGCGGCTCGGCGACGAGCGCGTCGCGCAGCTCTTCGACCGCCTGGCGGCCCGCGACGGCTGGCAGCGCGCACGCGTGGAGCGCGAGGGTGACCTCGCCATCGAGCGCACCGTCGACGCCTCGACGGTCACGCTCACGTACACGTACCGCGGCGAGACCGGCACCTACCTCGTCGCGAGCGTCGCCCACCCGTCGCTCGGGCTCGGGCTCGTCGTCACGCGCAGCTCGACCGTCCGCCACGTGTTCTTCGAGGACGTCGAGGTCGACATCGCCGACTGGGATCGCCGCCACCACGTGACCGCGCGTTCGCCGGCGCAGGCGATCCCGTTCCTGCGCGGCGTCGTACCCGCGCTGCGGAACACCGACGAGCTGGGGACGATGGTGCGCTGGACCGACGACGGCATCCGCTTCGAGCAGCAGATCGCCACGCTCGACGAGGCGCAGCTCGGGCTCGTCGCCGCGACGGCCTCGCACCTCGCCGCCACCATCAACCGCGAGGCGTTCGAGATCGGCCCGCCGCCCGACGTCACGGTCGACGTCGCGGCGTGGCGCGAGCTCGCGTACCGGCTCGACGCCGCGCCGGGCCTCGGCGACCTGTCGATCGACGGCGCGCTCGACCGGACGCCGGTGGCGCTGGGCCTCGAATGGCGCGACCAGCGACCGCGCGGCGTTCGTGTCTCGGTCGGCGATCCCGACGCCGCCGGGGGCGAGCTGCGCGCGGTCTCGCTCGAGCTGGCGCGCCCGCGCGAGCAGATCCTCTCGACCAAGAACGTCGAGGCGCTGGTCGAACACGTCGTCGCCTGGCCCGACGACATCGTCGAGCTACGCATCCGCGATGGCGTCGCCAGCGCGCTGTGGCTCTTGCCCGACGGGAAGCTGCCGACCGTCGACGCCGCCCGCGTGCGCCAGCTCGTCGAAGGACTGCGCGCCGCGCTCACCGCGCTCGCGCCCGGCGCCGGCCCCTACCGCTGACGCCGTCCCGGCTCAGCGCGCGACGTAACGCTTGGCGTCGCCCGGATCGATCGTGAAGGTGCGCCCCTCGAGGAGGTCGCCGACGGCGATGCGGAGGTTGGGCACGATCATCGGGCCCCGGCGCTGCGGCCGCCCGAAGCGCCGCGCGAGCGAGCGGTACGCGTCGGTGGTGCCGGAGCGAAAGCCGGAGATCGCGCCCGAGCCGCCGAAGCTCGGCGCACGCTCGGCGGCGAGCGCCTGGACCGCGGCGGACGCCTTCGGCGACGCGACGAGCACGGGCCAGCTCACCGCGGGCAGCGTGACGACGCGGTTGGTACCCGCGGGGAGCGAGAGCCCGGACGGGACGACGGCGGCGTCCGCCTTGCCCAGCCCGAGCGCCGCGATCGCGGAGAGCACGTCGGGCGAGACGTCCACCTTCCAGAAGTCGGCGGGGAGCTCGCCGCCGAGGAGCGCCTCGCCAACGAACGCGCTCTCGCGCCCGCCCACCGACGGGACGAGCACGGTCTTGCCCCGGAGCTCGAGCACGCTGTCGACGGTGCCACGCGCGACCAGATCCCACGTCGTGCGCGTGTCGCCGCCGCGCACCGCGACCGCGAGCACCGCGTAGGAGCCGCCGCTGGCCGCGAGATACGTCGCGTCGACGACGGCGAGGTCGATGTCGCCCTTGCGCAGCGCCGCCGCGAAGTCGCTCGCCTTGCCGTACACGCGTCCGACCGCGTCGTCGCCACCGATGTGCCGGGCGAGCTTGGTGGCGAACTCGAGGCGCGCCCCCGTGCCCTCGAAGGGCGTCGACGGCGCGAACAGGCCGACGCGCACGCCGTCGGCGGCGGCGGCCGACGTCATCGCCACCAGCGCCGCGATCGCGAGGCCGAAGATCTTCGTCGTCACCTGTCACCTCCGTAGATCCGCTCCTTGGCCGCGATCCACTCGTCGAGCGGGCCGAAGCGCGCCCCTTCCTTGCGCGCGCGCCGCCACAGCTCGAGCGCACGACCGCCGTCCCCCTTCTTGTCGTGGGCGACGCCGAGGTTGACCAGCGCCTCGGGCAGCTTCGGCGCGAGGCGGTCGAGCGCCGCGATCGCCGCCTCGAGCCTGCCGTCGGCGACGTCGATCACGGCGAGGTTGTGGATCACCTCGTCGAGGCCGACCTTCGCCTCCGCCTTGCGCGCCGCGGCCAGGTACTTGCGCGCGGGCGCGAGCTTGCCGCCGCGGTAGGCGTCCTCGGCCGCGTTGAGCGCGACCACGCGGATCGCCGTCGCGAGCAGCGCACGCGTCGTGCCGGTCGCGCCGCGGTCCAGCGCCGCCAGCCGATCGAGCGCCTTGGCGGCGCGCCGCGGCTGCAGCCCCTCGACGAACGCGAGCAGGACCGGCACCGCCGTCGTATCGGCCGGCGCCGGGAACGGACACTTCGCCCTGGCGACGGCCTTGAGCCGCGCCACCGCCTTGTCGCGATCGTTGGTCGCCACGGTCGCCAGCGCCAGGTCGCACTGGATCGCCGTGGCCACATCACCGCTCGCGCCCTGCGCCGCGTCCTCGAGGAACCCGACGGCGCGCGTGGCCTGCCCGGCGCGCAGCGCGGCGAGCCCCGCGGCGTGGCGCGCGGTCACGAGCGCCGCGGCGTGACGGCTCGCGTGGTCGCCGCCTGCCTTCCTGGCCGCGACCGCCGTACCGACGAGCGCCTCCACCGCCTCCGCCGTGCGCCCCGCCGCGAGCTCGACCGAGGCCAGCTCGATCGCGGCGTCGACGGAGCTCGCCTCGCCCTTGCCGGCGATCACCGCCTGCGCGAGCGATTCGCGCGCGGCCTCGTCGCCGCGCGCCGCCTTCACCCGGCCGAGCAGGATCAGCGTCGGGGCGCTCGGCTCGGCCGCGGCCGCCCTGGCGAGCGCCTGGTGCGCGCGGTCGAGGTCTCCCAGCAGGTAGCTGCACAGCCCCAGGTTGCGCCACACCGCCGGCGTGCCCTCGACCTCGTCGGCGCGCACCAGCGCCGCCGCGGCGCCGCTCACGTCACCGGCGTCGAGCTTGCCGATCGACACCGCCAGGAGCGCGTCGGAGAGCAACCGTCGCGCGCGCGGCGTCGGCGCGCGCATCGCCAGCTCGAGCGAGATCGCCGCGCCCGCTGCGTCGCCGCCGCGCAGCGCCGCGTCGCCGAGGACGAGCGCGAGCTCGGGGTTGTCGGGAAACGCCGCCGCCGCCGCGGCCAGCCGGGGCGCGACCTCGCCCGCCCGTCCGGTGTCGAGGAGCGCCTCGCCGAGCTCGACCCAGTACGTCCGGTCGGAGGACGCCGGGTCGGGCACGCCGATCCCGTCGAGCTCGGCCAGCGCCGCGGCGGGATCCTTGCCGAGGCGCAGGACACGCGCGAGCCGCACCGCGAACCGGCGCCGTCCCGGCTCGAGCGTGCGCGCCCGCTCCAGGGACGCACGCGCGGCCTTCAGGTTCCCCCGCGCCGCCTCGGCCTCGCCGAGGAGCGCGTGCCCCGCCGCCGAGGCGGCCTCGGCCTCGTCGAGGTACGCGCGGGCCATGCGCAGGGCCTCCCCGGGGTCACCGAGCTCGAGCGCGCATTGCCCACGTACGAGCAGCACCTCGATCGGAGCGTCCGAGCGGCGGGACAGCTCCTCGAGCACGCGCCTCGCCTGACGGCAGTCGATCGCGGCGAGCGACCAGGCGAGCCCCATCCTGGCGCCGAGCCACGTCGGGTTGCGCTCGGAGATCCCGGCGTACAGGACGCGCGCATCGCCCGGGCGATACGTGCGCAGGTAGGCCTCGGCGAGGTCGAGGCGGTGCCGATCATCGTCCCTGGAGAGCTCCTTCGGCCGCGCGCGGAAGTAGGCCTCGAGCGCCGCCGCCGACTCGCGCCATCGCCCCTTGTCGGCGTAGTGGTGCCCGAGCAGCACCTGCGCGCCGTACTGCGCCGGCGCCCGCGCCACGACGCCCTCGAGCAGCGGCACGCCCTCGCCGTGCTCCCCGGCGAGCATCAGCTGCGTGCCCAGCGCGGCGAGCACGTCGATGTTGTCGGGCGCGAGCTCGCGCGCCTTGCGCATGAGCGCGACGCCGAGCGCATGTTCCCCCTTCGCCGCATGCACCGCCGCGCGCAGAGCGTACGCCTCGAGCCGGCGCGGGTTGAGCGCGATCGCCTGATCGAGCGCCCGCGCCGCGTCACCGAGATCACCGTCGCGCAGCGCGCTCCGGCCCTCGGCGACGAGCTCGGCGCTCTCGTCCTCGCCCTGGTTGGGGCGCTGCGCGTGGGCCGCCGTCGGCAGCGCGACGAGCGCGAGCGCGAGCGCGCACGCGAGGACGCTAGTAGCGATAGCCGAGGCGCGCATACACCTCTCTCCCTTCTCCCGGCAGGATGAAGACGCTGCCGCTCTCGCGGTCGAAGTCCTCGGGCGCCGGCACGTCCTCGCGCGTCCCGAGCAGGTTGCGCACGCCGACGGTCACGTCGAAGCCGTCGAGGTCGGGCGCGTACGCCGCGATCGACAACCCGAGGAACGCGGCGGCCTCGGTCATCCCGGTGTCGTCGCGCGTCGGCCGAGGGCCGATGAAGTCGGCCGAGCCCGAAAGATGCACCTCGCGCGCGAGCAAGGGCGTCGACACGCCCAGCACCGCCGACACCTCGGGCGCGCCGGGGACGGCCGCGCCGTCGCCGTCCTCGACCCTCGTGTACGCGCCGCCGCCGAACGCGAGCCAGCCCGAGCCCGAGCGGAAGCTCCCCTCGAGCTCGGCCCCGATCGACCGGAGGTCACTCGCGTTCTGGAACTGCAAGCGCAGCTCCTCGACGTTGGGATCCGGATCGAGATCGATCTCTTCCTGCGCGACCAGGCCGGTCGCGTCCCAGAGGAAGCCCGAGGCGCGCACCGTCAGGCCGCGGATCGGGCGGCTCCAGAACACGACCTCGTAGCTGCGGATGACCTCGGCGCCGATGTCGAGGTTGGCCGCGAAGTCGGTCCCGTCGTCGAAGAAACCCTCGAACGCGCTCGGGTTGCGGAAGCCCTCGGAGTAGAGGAGCTTCACCCCGTACGCGTCCTTCTTGCTGGCGAAGAGCGCGGCCCGCGGCGAGACGCGATCGTCGAGGAGCGAGTTGCGGTCGGCGCGCACGCCGCCGGTGAAGGCCAGCCAGGAGAGCGGCTGGCCGTCGACCTCGGCGTAGAGTCCCTGGGTGTCGAGCGGCGTCTCGACGACGACGCCGTTCTCGCGGTCGTCGATGTAGTAGGAGTCGCTCGAGGTGTCGACGATGGTGGTCTCGCCGCCCACGGTGACGCCGAAGCGATCGTCGCCGGTGAGCGCGACACGCGCGCGCAGCTCGGCCCCGTACCAGAACGCGTCGCCGATGTCGGTGAAGGTGCCGCTGCCGTCCTCGAGCACGAGGAAGTCGCGGAAGCGGTAGCGATTGACGTAGGCGCGCGCCGTCGCGGTCACGCGCTCGCCCAGCTCGCGGGTGTACCCACCCTCGATCATGAGCTGCGTGTCGTGGTTCTTGTTGCCGGGGTTGCCGGGCTCGGTGTCGTACGGCGCGTACGGCAGCTCGCGCCGCCGGCGATAGAAGCGCACCTGGCCGAACACACCGTGGTAGCGGCCGACCACGCCGGCGTTGATCGCGTCCACGCCGTCGGCGTCGACCGGCATGCCCAGCTCGGGCAGGCTCAGCGTCTCGCCGGTCCGCGAGTGTGCGGCGACCGTGCCGCGCAGCTGCTCGTCCACCGACCCGAGCGCGAAGCCGGCCGCGGCGGACGCGGCGGCGTACTGGCTGCCCGAGAACCGCCCCCACGCGCGCGGTGACTCCGAGGCGCCGCGGGTGACCACGTTGATGATGCCGAAGAACGCGTTGGTGCCGTACACCGACGAGACCGGACCGCGGATGACCTCGATGCGCGCGATCTCGTCGATCGAGATCGCGGCGTCCCAGCCGACCCCGGCGAACCCGCCCCAGGGCTCGTTCACGGTGGCGCCGTCGACCAGCACCAGCAACCGGGTGTTGAAGTCCCCGAGCACCTGCAGGCCGCGCACGCCGACGCGCTCGGTCATGTGATCGTCGGCGACGAACACGCCGGCGACGCCGCGCAGGGCCTCGGCGACGGTGCGATACCCCATGCGGCGCAGGCGATCGCCGGTGACGACGGTGACCGCCGAGGCGACGTTGCCGAGCGATTGCTCGCGCTTGGCCGCACCGACGACGACGTCCTCTTCCGCCGCGGCCGCGGCGACGGCGGCGATCGTCGTGTCCGTCCCCGCGCTCTCGTCGTCGGGGAGCGGCGGCAGATCGTCGATCTCGACCCGCGGGATGTCGCCCTGCCCGCCGATCCCATCGACGGGCTGCGCGGCGGCGGGGACAGCGAACGAGAACGATACGACGAGGCCCAGGGCCGCGCGCACGCGCATCAGCCCGCCTCCGCGCGCGAGCGAGCGCCCGAGGCGACGGGTGGATCGAACTGGCACAGGACGAAGGTGATGTCGTCCTGCGACACCGTCCCGCCGGCGAAGGTCTCCACCGCCGTCTTCACCTCCTCGCGCAGCGACGTTAGCGCCGACGGATCGGCCGGGACCTGCTTGCCGGCGAAGATGCTGCGCAGGCGCCGATCGCCGAACAGCTTGCCGCTCGCCGCCTGCCGCTCGACGAGGCCGTCGGTGAACGCCACGAACAGATCGCCGGGCGCGAGCTGCATCGTGCCGCGGCGGATGTCGAGCGGCACCATGCGATCGCCGAGCGGGTTGCCGCTGGCCGCGATGATCGAGCTGTCGCCGAGGGTGCGGGCCTGCTTCATGCGCATCACGTAGGGGAAGTTCTGGCCGGCGTTCGCGTACTGCACGACGCCGGTGTTCGAGTCGAACACCGCCGCGAAGGCGGTCATGAGCAAGGAGTGCTCGCCGACGTTCCGGATCGCGGCGTCGATCGACTTCAGCACCTGCTCGGGCACGAGCAGCTTCTCGTCGACCTCGGCCAGCGCCTCGACCGCGCCGCGCGCGGTGCCGGCGAGGATCGCCGAGTGCACGCCGTGGCCGGTCGCGTCGCCGATCACCATGAGCAGGCGCCCGCCCGTCAGCCGGCGGTAGGTCCACCAGTCGCCGCCGCACGTCGAGGCCGGCTCGCAGAAGCCGACGATCTTGAGGTGCCCGTGCTGCACGAGCTCGGGCGGCGGCAACATCCCCTGCTGCACCGAGCGCGCGAGCGCGAGCTCGCGCTCCATCGAGACCTTCTGCGCCTGCTCGACCATCAGCTGGCCGAGGCGGTCGGCCATGAAGTTGAAGTTGCGCGCCAGGAGCCCGATCTCGTCGCGCCGCTCGGCCGGCACGCGCTGATCGAGCGAGCCCTGGGCGATGCGATCGGCCTGCACGGCGAGCAGGCGCAGGGGCCGGGCCGTCGAGATGCCGAGCAGCGCGGCGACGACGACGCCGATCGCCAGGAGCGCGATCGCGACGAGCCACACGGTGCGGGTGGATTCGCTGGCGCGCTGGTCGGCGGCGGCGAGCGCTGCGGCCAGCTCGGCCTCGAGGTCGGCGGTCGACACGCCCATGCGCAGCTGGCCGACGACGCCCTCGCCGAGCCGGATCGCCGTCCCGTAGACCCATTCGGGCCGATCTGGCGCGACCTGCGTGCGCTCGACCAGCCCCGGCTTCGTCCGGGTCTCGGCGAAGTCCTGGAAGTCGAGCTTCGGCGCGCCGTCGCTCGCGGCGATGACGTCGCCGGTCGGGGTGCCGACGACGACCCACTGGATGCGCGGGTACTCCCGCATCTTGGCCGCGACCAGCGGCGCGACCTCACCGTACGCCTGCTGGGCCAGCGGGATGGCGGCGGCGGCCGCGATGTTGCTCGCCAGCAGCTCGCTCTCGCGCTTGATGGACTCGTTGCCCGACGCGCGCCGCACCGCGGCGTCGGAGCGGGCCAGCTCGCGGATGTTGTTCGAGCCGAAGTACGCCGACGCGCCCACGGCGGCGGCCACGACGATCGAGGTGGTCAACATCAGCTTGACCGACAGGGGAATCCCTGGACGGTCCTGGCCACGTTGCCCCATCGGGTCGATCGTCGGGAGGATGTAGGTCGGTGTCAACCCTCGCGCGGGGAATAGGGGCGACCCGTGCGAGCCATCCGCTGGACGGCGGCGGCGAACAGGCGTTCGAGCGCCTCCGGAGCTTCCCCACCCTCGACCAGCCGCAGCGCCGCCGCCACGGCTTCGATCGTCGAGACCTGCTCGGGTCGTGGCGCGCGCCGCATCCGTGCCGCGCCACCGGTCGTCGCCAGCGCGAGCACCGGCATCCCGCGCAGCGCCGCGATGCGCTGGCGCATGCGCCGCGCCTGGTGCCACGTGGCGTCGAGGAAGACGAGCTCCTTCGGCGTCGGGGCCGGCGGAGCGCGCCACGGCTCGCCTTCCGGATAGACGAGCCACGCGCCGGGGCCGATCGGCAGCTCGGTCGAGACGCGGTCGGGGCCGAAGAGGTCGCGCAGCACGCTGCCCTCGAGCGCCAGGTGGGCGAGTCGCCCGGAGTTGCTGGCGCGCAGGCGCTCCGAGTGATGGCGCAAGAGGACGACCCGCGTGCGCGTGACCAGGCGCGGGATGACCGGGCACAGGCAGTGCTCCTCGCGGAAGAGGCAGCGGGGGCACTTGCCCGGAGCGATGTCGGTCACGGCGAGGTGGAGGGCTACCACGCCGATCACGACATGGGTGTCCTGGTCGTCAGGGATCGATCGCGCTGTCGCCCGGAGAGTCGCGGAGTTGCGAGTGGCACCCGCGTTGCTTTGGAGGGCGTTCATGCGCCATGCCGCCGCCGCTTCCGCCCTCGTCGTCGCCGCGTTCGCCCTCCTCGCCGCCCCCCGGCAGGCCGCCGCCGACGGCTCGTACTTCACGATGGGTTTCGGTCCCGGCGACGTCGGCTCCGAGCTCCGCGACCACAGCGCCTCGACCTTCCGCGTCCGCGCCGGCGCCGGCCACCGCATCGGCAACGTCGCCGTCGAGGGCTTCATCGCCGGCGACATCTTCGACGACTACACGATCTCCGACGCGAGCTCGATCGGCCTCGACCTCAAGTACATCCTCCCGCTCTCGACCAGCTTCCAGGCGTACGTGCGCGGCAGCGCGAGCCGCATGAGCACGACGATCGGCGAGTACGGCTACAGCGACTCCCCCTGCTTCAGCTGCGGTAGCTACTATGGTGGCCGCGACTACGCCGGCCGCGGCCTCGGCGCGGGCGCCGGCCTGCAGCTGCGCGGCAAGGTGCGCGCGATCGGCTTCCTCTACTGGCCGCTCTTCTTCGTGCCCGCGGGACCGAAGGTGAACGCCGCGTTCTACGTCGATCACGGCTACGACTTCTATCGCCTCCACCCGGCCGATGGCCGCGGCGGCACGATCGACGCCAAGCTCTATCGCTGGACCTTCGGGTTCAACGTGGGCCAGGACTTCTGATCGGACTCCGGGACGTCTCAGGCCAGCAGCGCGCGCGCGATGACTTTGAGCACCAGGATCGGCTTCACGCCCTCGAAGATGGGCAGGACCAGCGCGTCGACGACGTAGCGGCTGATCGGGTACTCCTCGGCGTAACCCCAGCCGCCGTGCAGGAGCTGGCCGAGCTGGGTCACCTCGACGGCGACGTCGCACGCGAACAGCTTGGCCTGCGCGGCGAGCGGCGCCGCGGCGCGCTCGTCGGCGTCCATGGCGACGGCCGCCTCGTACGTGATCGCGCGCGCGGCGGCGAGCCGGCACGCCATGCGGCCCAGGTGGAACTGGGTGAGCCCGAACTCGATGATCGGCTTGCCGAACTGCCCGCGGCTCGTGACGTACTCGGCGGTGCGCTCGAGGGCCGCCTGCGCCACGCCGCATGCGCGGCCGCCGGTCTGCAGGCGCCCGGCGGCGAAGCCGGCCATCTGCAGGTAGAAGCCGCGGCCGACCCCACCGGCCTCGCCCACCAGGTGCGTCGCCGGCACGAACCAGTCCTCGAGCGCCAGCGTGAACGAGTGCATGCCGCGGTAACCCGGCGTGCGATCGGCCTTGCCCGACAGCTTGCCGCCGCCGGGCTGGGTCGCCTCGAAGTCGTGGCCGTCGAAGCGCGGCTTCTCGACGATGAAGAGCGACAGCCCCTTGGCGCCCTTGGCCGGATCCGGATCGGTCCGGGCGAGCAGCGCGATCACGTTGGCGCGTCCCGCGAAGGTGCACCACGCCTTGGCGCCGTTGATGACGTAGCCGGCGACGCCGTCGCGCGTGGCCGGCTCGGCGCGGCACGCCACCGACGCGACGTCGCTGCCGATGTTGGGCTCGGTCACCGAGATCGCGACCATCAGCTCGCCCGAGCCGATGCGCGGCAGCCAGTGCTGCTTCTGCGCGTCGGTGCCACCGGCGAGGAGCGCCTTGGCCAGGATCTCCGGGCGCGTGATGAGCGAGCCGGCGCTCGCGAGCGACGCGCGCGACAGCTCCTCGGTGGTCAGGATCATGGCGAGGTTGCCGAGCTCGTGGCCACCGTACTGCTCGGGGATCGAGAGGCCGAAGTAGCCGAGCTCCGCCATCGACTCGATGAAGCGATCGGGGACGAGCTCGTCGTGGCGGTGGATGTGCTCCGCCTGCGGCGCCACCTCCTTGTCGGCGAAGCTGCGGACCGAGCCGCGCACCTCGGCCAAGGTCGCGTCGAGCGGCCACGGGTTCCTGCCCCGCGCCGCCGCCACCTCGCGTCCGATCGCGCGCACGGTCGCCTCGTTGCCGAGGCGGTGCATCGCAGCGCGCACGTCGGCGCCGTAGCTCGCGTCGATCCCGAGGTCGGCGGCGATCTGGTCGAGGCGATCGCGCGCGCTGCGCGCCAGCTCGGCGACCGCGGCGAGCGCAGGATCGCGGAAGGCGGGGGCGGCGCTCGCGTCGGCGTCGACCGCGGAGATCAGCGAGCGCGCGGCGCGCACCTCGGTGGCCGCGTACGCGACACGCTCGACGATCACCTGGTGGTCGTCGATGCGCTCGCCCTTGCCGGTGAGCTCGGAGGTGCGCGCGACCGCCGTCGCGGAGAGCGACTCCGCGGCTTCCAGCACCACGCGCGCGTCGTCGAGAGAAGGACGTGGATCGCTCATGGGAGCGAGCAGCCTACCGCAAGAACTTCCTTCAGAGACTCGCCGGACGCGGACAGCCGCGTGAACCGGCGACACCGCGCCGCGACGCGGGCATCGGGGCGTTGAAGTTGCCTCCGACCGCCCACGCCCGACCGGCATCGTCGAGCCACGCGCCGTGAAGATCCACGCCCGCCGGCGCCGCGGCGCGCTCCTCGGTCCACACCCCGGTGTCCCGGTCCCAGCGCAGCTTCAGGCCCGCGTTGCCGACGACGAGCACGCCGGCGGCGCCACACGAGACGCCGTTCGCCACGCTGCCGAGCGGCGGCTCGGCGCGGCGCATCCAGCGCACGCCGTCCCACGCGAAGAGGCCCTGGCCGGCGACGGCGTAGACCTCGCTCGCGCTGCAGCCGTGCACGGTGAGCGCGGGAGCGGCGGTCGCCAGCTCGGCGGAGTGATCGACGATCCCGGCGGCCGTCGCGTGCAGCATCGTGCCGGCCTCGCCGGAGATCCAGACGTCGCCCGCGCCGCTGCCCCACACCTTGAAGAGCGTCGCGCCGCGCACCGGGACACCGGCGACCGGCGCGAAGCCGGCGCCGTCCCAGCGCCGCACGAAGTCGTCCTCGGCGTCGGCGCCGCCGCCCGCCACGCCGCCGACGATCCAGACGTCGTCGGGGCCGCTGCCCCAGACGCCGTAGAGGGTCGCCGCGGTCGCGACGCGATCGATCGTCGTCTCGCCCCCGGCGGTGCGGCGGACGACAAGGCCTCGCTCGCCGACCATCCACGTGGTGCCGTCGCTCGCGGTCCACACCCACCAGAGCGTGTCGCCGCCGGCGTCGCCGCCCGGGTCGTGGCGTGTCCAGCGCGTGCCGTCCCAGCGCGCGGCCAGCGGCCCGCCGAGGCCGAGCCCGCCGCCGACGATCCACACGTCGTCGGGCGCCGTGCCCTGCACCGCCAGCACGGCGCGATCGAGCTCGGCGAGCGACGCCCAGTCGTCGCACGCGTCGTCGGGACAGGCGACGAGCGCGAAGGGTGTGATCGCCGCCAGGGCGAGCGCGGAGCGCGCCGTCATGCGTCGACTCCGGCGTCGACGGGATCGACGGGACACGCGGCGCCGAGCTCGTAGTCGCTGTCGCACTCGCACCGGCACTCCTCGTCCTCCCCGACGAGCCCGCACCGCGGCGTCACCACCAGCGTCACGGTCGCCGTCCGCCCGCCGGCCTCGTCCAGCCGCAGCTCGAGGCCCCAGGTCGCGCCGTCGACGTCGCGCGCCGCCGCCGCGTTCGGGCAGGCGGGCACGTTGGCGAGGTGATCGAACGTCGACTCGGCGCGCCCCCAGCCGTCGCCGCCGTCGACGAGCCGCACCGGCCGCTGCTCGAGCGCGATGACCTGCTGCGTCGCCGGGTCGCGCAGCGCGGCCGTGAGCTGCACGTTGCAGCCGTCGACGTTGCGCGCCCGCACGCCCACGTACACGACCTTGCCGCCCTGGATCGGCCGCACCAGATCGACCGCGCCCCCGTCGGCGAGATCCTCGACGACGCCGCCGGCCGGCCAGTGCACCGCGACGAGCTCGATCGGCTGCGTCCGATCGCCGATCGGGCACGTCGTAGGCGCGTCGTCGCTGCAACCGCTCGCCGCCGTCACCAGGGCGATCGCGACCGCGACCCGTCTCAGAAGCAATTGATGTCCTGCGTCTTCGGGTAGTAGTAGAGGAAGACGTTGCAGTGTTCGCTGGTCTCGACCGTGGGGCCGAACGTGTAGCAGCAGTCGTTGGCCATCTGCGGATCACGCGCGTCGACCGCCGCGCACCCGATGTCCGGCTCGCGCCACCGGAACTCGCACGTCCACCAGACGCCGCCGCCCTCGGGCAGCGGGACGTCGAGGCCGTTCACCATGTCGGGCTCGGCCCAGCGGGTGCTCTGGTAGAAGCGCGCCGCGTCGGGCGGGCGCGTCGTCGAGACGCCGTCCCACGCGTACACGCTGAAGCGCTCCCCGCGCGAATGGAAGTGGCCGTTGACCGCGGCGACGTGGTGTTGCCCCTCGGGCATCGAGCACGTCCCCGAGAACACCGGCGTCGGCGACGAGCGACAGATCCGGATGCTCTGCTGGGTGGCGAAGAGCGTGCCCATCTCGATGGTGTCGGCGGTGGAGCGGGTGAGGTTCACCCCGGCGCGCCCGCGGAACGGGGTCTCCTGCGTCGTGGCGTTCACGTAGTGCACCTGCAGCATGAGGCGCTCGCCCGGCGCGAAGCGGGTCGCGACGTCGTCCGGGAGCTGCCACGTGTACACCGGCTCGTCGGCGCTCGACTGCTGCGAGTTCACCACCAGCGGCCAGCTCGCCCAGTTGGGCGAGCTCCAGCACTCGCCCCCGCGGATCACCGTGCCCCGCACGCCGCCGAGATCGATCGGCTCACCGGCGGCGGGATCGAGGCCGACGACGTTGCCGACCCGGAACAGGTTCATGTGGTGGCTGCCGGGGTTGAGCGCGAGCTCGAACTTGTCGATCCACAGCGGATCGGCGGCGGTCGCCGGGATCTCGAAGAAGTAGCAGTCCTGGATCTCCTCGCCGGCCGCGACCTCGAACTCCGGCGTCCGCACCCACACGCCCTCCTCCGGAGCGAGCTCGTCGAGGTACCACGGCTCGAACGCGGAGACGTTGTCGCCGCACGCGGTGAGCGTCGTGGCCGCGAGCAGGCCGAGACAGGCGGTGCGGATCATCGGTGCGAATCGTACCAGCGCGTCGACCGCTAGAGGCACGCGACGAACGCGCGCTCGACGGACGTCACATAACTGCCGCCGAACAGGACGACGTGCACGAGCAGCGGATAGAGCTGCCACAGCGGCACCCGCTCGTCCCACATCGGCTCGAGCGGGTACGCCTCGTCGTAGGCGGCCAGCGTGCGATCGTCGAGGCCCCCGAACAGGGCGAGCATCGCCAGGTCGACCTCGCGCGGCCCCCCGTACACCGCAGGGTCGACCAGCGCCGGGCGGCCGCCGCTGCACATGACGTTGCCGCTCCACAGGTCGCCGTGCAGCCGCGCGGGCGGCTCGTCGGGCGCGAGCACGCCGGCGCGCGCCGCCAGCTCGTCGACGGCGGTCCGCCACCGCGCGGGCCCGCGGCCGAGCGCGATCGCGCGCTCGACCATCGGGCGCAGGCGGCGCTCGAACCACAGCTCGGCCCAGGTCGCCGACGGCGTGTTGTCCTGCGGCAGCGTGGCGATGAAGCTCGGCGCGTCGAGGCCGAAGCAGGGCGCGCCCGCCCGGTGGAGCGCGGCGAGGTCGCGGCCGAGCTCGGCCGCGGTGTCGCGCCCCTGCGCACCGGGCTCGAGCCACTCGAGCACCAGCGCGTGCTCGTCGTGGCCGATGACCCCGGGCACGCGCACGACGCCGGGTGCGGCCAGCCAGCGCAGGCCGTGCGCCTCGGCGGCGAACATGCCGGCCGGCGGCGACGTGTTGGTCTTCACGAAGACGGTGCGCCCGTCGGTGAGCTCGGCGCGCCACGCTTCGTTGATGTCGCCGCCGTGGACCGGCGTGGTGCGGACCGCGCCGGCGCCGGTGATCGCCGCGAGCGAGTCCTCGAGGGCGCGGGCGATCGTCATGCGTCAACCGAGCTGGGCGCGGAGGTGCGCGACGAGGCCGGCGCACGCCGCCTCGCAGATGTCGAGCACCTCCTCGAACCCGTCGCCGTCGCCGTAGTACGGATCCGGGACCTCGGCCCCCTCGGGCGCCGCCGGATCGAAGCTGCGGAAGAGCCGCACCTTGGCCCGGGCCGCCGCGTCGGGCGCGAGGGCGAGCAGCGCGCGCTGGTTGGCGGCGTCCATCGCGAGCACCAGGTCGAAGCGGCCGAAGTCGTCGCGCCGGAACTGGCGGCCGCGGTGATCGAGGTCGATGCCGCGGCGCGCTGCGGCCGCGCGCGTCCGCGGATCGGGGAGCTCTCCGACATGCCACCCGCCCGTACCTGCGCTGTCGAGCGTGACCCGATCGGTCAGGCCGGCGCGCGCGACCGCGAGGCGCATCACACCTTCGGCCGTCGGGGACCGGCAGATGTTGCCGAGGCAGACGAAACAGATCCGCACGTCGAGATGCGGTGTACCATGGACACCGGATGCACCGCTGTAGCCTCGCATTCCTCGTCGCGGCCGGTTCGCTCGCGGCCTGCTCCTTCGAGCCGCGCGGCGGCGACGGCGACATCGACGCCGGCGACGGCGATGCGCGCGTGGACGCTGCGGACGACGACGCCGGCATCGACGCCCCCGACCTCGACGCCCCCACCGACGCCGCCGTCGACGCGACCGATGCCGCGATGGTCGATGCGCCCACCGACGCCGCGACCGACGCCGCGATGGTCGACGCGCCCACCGACGCGCCCACCGACGCCGCGACGGACGCCGCGACCGACGCGGCGATCGACGCCCCCGTCGACGCGCCCCCGGTCGTCGACATCGCGTACCTGCCGCCGTCCGACGAGAACGTGGGCACCGGCGACGTCACGATCAACAGCTCGGTCACGATCAACACGAGCGGGAGCACGTTCCCCAACCTCGGCGCGGGCGTGAGCTTCACGATCGCCACGCCGACCGGCGGCGGCAGCAACATCGTGGTCCTCCACGTCGACGAGCTCACGATCACCGGCGCCGGCACGCTGCGCGTCGTCGGCAACCGGCCGTTCGCGATCGTCGCCGGTGGCGCGATCGACATCGCCGGCGCGCTCGACCTGAGCGCCATCGGCAACACGACGCCAGGCGCCGGCGGCGCGGCGTCCAGCGCGGGCGCGGGCCAGGGCGAGGACGGCACCCACGCCGGCTCGCGCACCGACAGCGGCGGCGGCGGCGCGAGCTACGGCACCGCGGGCGGGCGCGGCGGCGACGCACGCTGCGTCGATCTGTGCGTGCCCAACCGCGATGTCCCCGGTGGCGCCGCGGGCCCCCTGTACAACCAGAGCCTCGCGCAGCTCGCCGGCGGCTCGGGTGGCGGCGACGCCGCCGACATCACCGGCTGCACGGCGCAGGACGGCGGCGCAGGCGGCGGCGCGGTCCTCGTCTACTCCGCGGTCTCGATCACCGTCAGCGGCGTCATCGAGGCGCACGGCGGCGGCGGCGGCCGCGGCATCCGCTGCGGCAACACCTCGACGGCGGGCGCCGGCGGCGGGTCGGGCGGACAGATCGATCTCCAGTCGCCGTCGATCACGATCACCGGCTTCGTCGGCGCCAACGGCGGCGGCGGCGGCGGCGGCGCCATGGGCGGCAGCGGCGACGGGGCCCCCGGCGAGGACGGACGCAACGACGGCATGGCCGCCGCGGGCGGCGCGGGCACGGGCGCTTCGGGCGGCGACGGCGGCGACGGCGCGTTCGCGTCGACGGCCGCCGAGCAGGGCGAGGACATGGGCGACGACGACAACGGCGGCGGCGGCGGCGGCGGGGCGGGCCGCATCACCATCCGCTTCCGCGGCACGCAACCGACGGTGACCACGAGCCCGCCGCCGGCCTTCGTCAGCTACTGACGCTCCCTCGGTCGTCCCATGCGCTCGCTCGTCGTCCTCGTCGCGCTCCACGCCGCCGCCTGTTCGTTCACGCCGAGCGGCGCCCCGGACGACGCCGCGCCCGAGCCCGACGCGGCGGACGACCCCGACGCCACCCCGATCGACGACGCCGACGTCGACGCGGCGCCGCACGACATCGCCCACGTCGCCGGGCCCGACGAGACGCTCGGCACCGACGACCTCGCGCTCACCGCCGACACGACCATCGACACGACCGCGCTCGAGATCGCCGGCGTCACGCTGCCGGCCGGCGTCACGCTGGGCGCCAATGATGTCGTCGTCGCCACCGCGACCACCACGCCGGTCGCTTCGCCCGGCCCCAGCGACAACGCCTCCGGCGAAACCAGCGAGACGAC
>DDTA01000203.1 GCA_002344285.1 Myxococcales bacterium UBA2376 | reverse complement strand
GACGAAGTAGCCCTTGCCGGCCGGTACGCCCACCGGCGTCACCTCGCCCGCGCCGCCGAACGCCTCCTTCGTCGCGGCTGCCAGGCGCGCGATGCCGGCGCGCACGTCCGTCGCCTGCTGCGCGGTCGCCACCGGGCCCATGCGGACCTCGTCGTGGGCCGGGTCGCCGACCACGATGCCGGCGAGCCGCTCGCGGATCGCGTCGACCACGTCCGCGGCGCGCGCCGCGGGCACGAGCACGCGCCGGATCGCCGTGCACTTCTGGCCGGTCTTCTGCGTCATGTCGCGCACCACGTCGGCGACGAAGAGCTGGCCGGCCTCGCTGCCGAGGTCGACGTCGGGCGCGAGCACGGCGGCGTTCAGGCTGTCGGCCTCGACGTTCAGGCGCACGCTCTCCGCGACGACGCGCGGGTGCGCGCGCAGGGAGCGCGCGGTGTCCGACGAGCCGGTGAAGGCGAGGACGTCGGCCGCGCGCAGGTGATCGACGAGATCGCCCGCGGGCCCGACGAGGAGCTGGAGCGCGCCCGGCGGCAGGAGGCCGGCCTCCGCCCAGACCTCGACGAGGCGATGGGTGACGAGCGCGGTCGCGGTCGCCGGCTTGCACAGGACGGGCATGCCGGCGAGGAGGGCGCACGCCAGCTTCTCGGCGAGGCCCCAGGCCGGGAAGTTGAACGCGTTGATCAGGACCGCGACGCCCGGGCGCGGCGCCCAGACGTGCTGGCCGACCAGGCGCGCGGTGCGGCCGATCTGTGCCGCGTCGCCGTCGCGCAGGAGCCGCGCGTCGCCCAGCTTGGCGCCGAGCTCGCCGTAGTACGCGAGCGTGCCGGCGGCGCCGTCGATGTCGAACTTGGCGTCGCCGCGCGTGTTGCCGCCGTTGGCGACGGCGAGCGCGATCAGCTCCTCACGCGCGCCGTGCATCGCCTTCGCGAGCGCCGCGCACAGGGCGCCGCGCTCGGCGAACGTCAGCGCGCGCAGCGCCGGGCCGCCGCGGTCGCGCGCGAAGGCGAGCGCGCCGCCGAGATCGAGGTTGCGCCCGTGCGCGAGGGCGACGGGCTCCTCGGTCGCCGGGTTGACGAGCGTGATCGCGGGGCCGTCGCCCGGGATCCACGCGCCGCCGAGGTGGCTGTCCAGGGTCTTCATGCCGCGGACCTTACAACATGGCGCGTCGTTGATACGATGCGCGCGGGGTGCACAACTCGTTCCGCAATCGCTTGCTCGCCGGGCTCGTCGCCATGCTGGCGGTCGCCGCCGGCGGCGCCACCGGCTACTGGCTGATCGGCGGCGGGCGGTGGGCGTGGTTCGACTGCATGTACATGACGATCATCACCATCACGACCGTCGGCTACGGCGAGTCGCTCGAGGGGATGGAGACCGTCGCGTACGCCCGCAGCTTCACCATGGTGCTCCTGGTGTTCGGCACCGGTGTCCTCGTCTACTTCGCCTCGACCATCACCGCGTTCATCGTCGAGGGCGAGCTCAAGAACGTGCTCGCCGCCAACCGCCTCAGGAAACGGATCAAGAAGATGAAGGACCATTTCATCGTCTGCGGCGCCGGCACGACGGGGCGCCACATCATCAACGAGCTGATCGCCACCGGCCGCCCGGTGGTGGCGATCGACACCAACGAGGCGGAGCTCAGGGAGGTCGCCGCCGGCTTCCCCAGGGCCGAGTTCAGCTACATCGTCGGCGACGCGACCGACGACGTGATCCTCGAGCAGAGCAACGTGACGACCGCCCGCGGGCTGGCGGCGGCCCTGGCCAACGACAAGGACAACCTCTACCTCGTCGTGGCGACCAAGCAGATCAACCCCAGCTGCCGGATCATCGCGCGCGTCGCCGAGGTCGCGCACATGGAGCGGCTCAAGCGGGCGGGGGCCGACAGCGTGGTCTCCCCCAACTTCATCGGCGGCATGCGCATCGTCTCGGAGCTGGTCCGGCCGAGCGTCGTGCGTTTCCTCGACGAGATGCTGCGCGACAAGCAGGCGGCGATGCGCATCGAGGAGGTGACGGTGAGCAAGGGCAGCTTCCTCGACGGCAAGACGCTGCGCGACGCCGACGTGCGCGGGAAGTTCGGCATGAACATCCTCGCGGTGAAGGTCGGCGAGCGCTGGACGTACAACCCGCCGGCCGACCACGTGCTGTCGCCGCCGACCGTCGTGGTCGTGATGGGCACGGCCGAGCAGGTGAAGGAGCTCGGCAAGGCCGCCGCGGTGTAACCGTCTGGAATCCCTTGGCGGTCTGAGGGAAGGGGCGCGGGGATTCCCGCGTACTATGAGACGCGATGGGCCAGTTCGATCAGCGGAGCCACGAGCACGACGCGGCGGCCGACGTCGCCACGGGCGTGGCACCTGGCAAGGCGAGCAGGTCGCAGAAGAAGTACGGCGCGCCGCCGGACTCGTTCCCCCAGCCGGTGTCGGTGAAGGTCACGGCCAGCGCCCTCCGCGTGCGGAGCGCGCCCAGCACGAGCTCGCCCCAGAACATCGTGGGGCGCCTGAAGCGCGGCCAGATGGCGACGGCGGTCGGGCGCGACGGCAACTGGCTCCGCATCGATCACGATGGGCAGGTCGCGTTCATCCATGGCAAGTACGTGCGCGTCAACGCGGCGCCGTCCGCGGCGTCGAGCGAGGCCGAGGCCGACGCCGGCGCGGCCAAGCCGGCCGCGGGCGCGTCGAAGGCGCCGTCGTTCGTCGACAACGCGAGCGAGGCCGGCAGCTCGATCCTCGAGCAGCTCGAGGCCGTGTTCTTCTGGCTCCACGACGTCGTGGAGCACGACTGCGACGAGGAGCACGACAAGCCCGACGTGCCCGGCGGGCCGAGGACGGATCCCGAGAAGCCCGCGCCCGCGCCCGAGGTCCACGAGGACGACGTGAAGCAGGGGCCGGAGGAGCCGGTCACGCCCGAGCCGCCCGTGGTGGTGCCGGCCGGCGCCGCGCCGCTGCGCGATCCCGCGCTCGCGGCCTTCCTGGCCGGGCAGAACAACGCCGCCGTCACCATGGTCGCGCACCAGCTCGCCGACGCGGAGAAGGCGTTCGACGAGATCAAGCAGTCGCAGAACGAGGAGATCGGCAAGGATCGCGACAAGCACGTCGCGCAGCTGGGGATGATCCGGCAGGGCATCGGTACCCTCGACAAGGCTGGCCTCGACCCCGCGGTCCTGCCCCAGGTCAAGGCGAAGCTCTACCGCGCGGTGCAGGACCTCGCGCCGTACTACAGCCAGGGCCGCAACGTGAACGTGCTCGAGGGCGAGTCGACGCGCACGTGCAACATCACGTCCCTCGCGATGGCGCTCGAGAGCCTCGGGGTCTCCGCCGGCGCGTACAAGGGCGGTCACGAGAAGGTGCTCGCGGCGGCGAACTACTCGGTCTATCGCGATCGCATCAGGAGCGACGCCAAGCACACGACCGGCGGCACCGGCGGCGACTGGGGCCAGATGATCGGCCTGCGGCTCCCCGACTTCCTGCAGTTCGTGGCGATCGCCGACTGCGCCGGCGGCACCTCCGACAGCGCGGTCCTCGCCGGCGCGCAGGCGGCGTGGAACAAGATCCTGTCGATCTACTACCTGAACGAGCTGGCGTCGAAGTTCGGCGTCGGCGGCAGCGTGAAGACGTTCACCACCGACGCCGGCGTGAAGAAGCAGGGCTACGACGCGCTGTCGAACTTCGGCGGCGCGCACCGCAAGGACGTCGAGCACCTCGTCGACGCGCGCAACAAGTACGAGGCGAGCGGCTCGGAGAAGGACAAGGCCGCGTACGAGAAGCTCCTCGCCAAGGAGCAGAAGGCGATGGACGGCGACGGCAAGCTCGACATCNNGCGCCGACCTCGACGGCGGGGCCGCGGTCGTCGTGTCGATCTCCGGCCACTACGTGCGCCTGCAGGCGATCCACGACGACCACGTCGTGGTCGACGACCCGGGGCGCACGGAGCGCAGCAATCGCAAGGTGACGTGGGAAGAAGCGCGCGCGATGGGGTACTTCAAGCACCGACTCGTGCTTCGATAGGCGCGTGAAGAACCTACTGATGCTCGGCGTGCTCGCGGCGATGCTCGCGGGTGGGTGCAAGAAGAAGGAGGAGGCGGGGACGGGGACGGGGACGGCGAGCCTTCCGGCACGCCGAGATAGGCGAGGAACGCCGCGGAGAGCTCCGCGGCGAGCGCATCGTCGGTGAGGTGC
>DDTA01000222.1 GCA_002344285.1 Myxococcales bacterium UBA2376 | reverse complement strand
TGCGGTTCGCACAGCGCTTACTTCGAGATGACACCGACGTCGGCGCCCGGCGTGTTGACCAGCGAGTGGGCGGCGCTAGACGAGACACGCTGGCCCGGCGTGCGCACGCGCGTCGCGATCGAGATCAGCGACCGCCGGGTGACCGTGCGCATCCAGTGCCGCCGTGACGGCGTGTCGTGCTCGAGTCGCATGCCCGAGGTCACACGGATGTCGACACTGGCGCAGTCCATCGCCGACACGATCGTCGCACGCAGCCGCCCCGACTACATTCTGTCGCAGCTGCGCGGCTTCCAGGAAAGAGCGTGCGCGTGCCGCGATCTCGACTGCTTCGACGTGGTCGATGGGCAGCGCGTGACGTGGACCGAGGAGCACCGAGACGAGTGGAGCACGCTCGACTTCACCCGCGCGCACGACGCCGCGGTGACGCGTGTCTTCGACGCGATGGACACCTGCCGGCAGGAGATCGAGGAGGCGGCCGGGCCGCCCTATGTCCCGTACGACTGGGAGTCGACGGGATCCGCGGCGTGTGACGAGTACATGCTCCTGTTCGACTCGGTCGCGATGCAATGCCGCAAGAAGCTCGGGTCGGCCTTCGATGCCCTGCGCGAGGCACGGGACGAGAATGCCAGAGGCACCGACGACCAGTGTCGCGAGGCCACCGATGCGCTGCGAAGGAGCGCGGTTTCCATGGGCTGCTCGGCGGTGAGCATCACGAAGTGATGTGAGGCAAGACTGGAGCGCAGGCTCATGGCCTAGGTACAGCAGCGTCGAGACCTCCGGGACATGTCCATCGTGCGCCGGCGTGGTCGTGCCTCCTGCAGAGGAGGTGCAGTTCACATGGGGCGAAGTGCCACGGGACTACAGGCGAGGCAACGCAGTGCGATGGCTTCGCGCGAAGTCGGGTGCCGTAGAGCGCGCCTTCGCGTGGTTTCCACATCGGGGCGGGCTTCGTTACAACGCCGGAGATCCTGAGATTCAAGATCTCCTTGCGTTCGAGGCCGACGAGAACGTGCGCGAACGTCGCTGCCCGAACTGCGAGATCACCTTCGAGACGTTCGCGGTCCGAATCAAGCCAGGCGTTCTTGGTGAAGCGGTCTTCTACGCGCCGGGCGATTGTGAACGCATGTTCGATCGTCAACCAGAGGCCCTGGCGATCGTCGAGCTCACCGACGATGGATCCAAGCCGCACGACGAGTGGTTGGATCCTGTGTTCGTTGATTCATAAACTGAGACACCATGTCTGCCCACAACGCGTTCGACGCCACAGTGAGATGCACCTCGTGCGGCCAGTCGGCTGCTACCTGGTTCCAGGCCGACATCGGGAGCCTACGGTACGACGAGTATCAGCGTGGTGAGCAGGTCATCTTCAACGTTCCGCCGGAGAAGCCCTACGGACCAGCGATTGACTGCGATTTCACCAGCAACTTCTGGGCAGTCGGTCTCGGACTGTGCCCGGTGTGCATGGCCGCACTCCGCGTGCGCGTTCATGTGCACGACCGGAATTTCGCCGGCACGACGCCGTCACAGCTTGGCGACTCCGACTGGGCATGGGGACGATGTGACGGGTGCGACGAGCCGTGACCCGCGACGCGTGGCGAGAGCTGTGCAAAGCCACTTGACCGCGGGTTGGATGGTGAGCGGGCGCCGCCACGCAGGGACGGCACCAAATGCAGGGGGATGTCAGGAGTCGCGATCCTCGACGGTGTTCGTCGCGGCTAGGGAAATCCAGGGCCATATCGAGGCCGAAATCCGGGAGCATGTCGGGGGGCATGTTTGGGGGGATATCCGGGTCCGAGCACGGGGGGATCGGCAGAAAAGTGAAGGGGCGATGGGATCAACCGCCCTGCTGCTGACCATTAAGTAAGTAGGACCCGACGCAGCGACGTAAGCGCGGTCCGCAACCCCTCGACGTTTCTGGAGTGCTCATGTCCGAGATCCTTCTCCGTCTTGCGCGTGCCTTTCGCCGCGTTCCGATGCCGATCGCGATCGCCGCCCTCGCGATCGTGCTGCTCACGTGGCGCTGACCGCCGCGACGCTCGCGCCGACAGCGCCGCCGATCGCGCCGTACCTGACCGCGGCCGAGGCCGCTGGCGACCTCCGGTACCGGGGCTCGAGTGGAATCCGCGCGGCGGTGCGCCGTGGCGAGCTGATCCCCGACGGCGCCGGACCGCGCGGCACGCATCTGTTCCATCGAGACACGCTCGATCAGTTCGCACGGACGCGGGCACGATTGCTCGGTCGGCTGGCGTCGCGCCCGGTGCCTGGAGATGACCATGGCAAGGACGCAGACGAAGTACCGAGGCATCGTGCAGCTAGCGAAGAACCAACACGAGATCCGGGTGCGGGCCACGTGTCCGCGCACCGGACGACGGAAGGAGGTGCGACGAGAAGAGACGTGCACGCTGACCGAAGCGCGCGCGTTGCAGCAGAAGTGGCGCGAGGAGCTGGAGCGTGGCCTCATCGCGAGCGCCGCGCCGCGAGTCCGCCTGCGGGACTTCGTGCCCTCGTGGCTACGTGGCAGGATCGAAGCCGGCAAGCTCAAGCCGTCGAGCGCGGCCAAGATCGCGGTGGTGTATGACCTGCATGTTGGTGGTCTCGTAGATCCGCG
>DDTA01000336.1 GCA_002344285.1 Myxococcales bacterium UBA2376 | reverse complement strand
GCACGAAGCCGTCCCCGCAGCTCGCCGCCGCGCACGTCGTCAGACACGCGTCGGTGTTCGACCCGTTCCCGTCGTCACACGCCTCCACCCCCGCGCGCACGAACCCGTCCCCGCAGCTCGCCGCGGCGCACGTCGTCAGGCAGGCGTCGGTGTTCGACGCGTTCCCGTCGTCGCACACCTCCACCCCCGCGCGCACGAACCCGTCCCCGCAGCTCGCCGCCACACACCCGACGAGGCAGGCGTCGGTGTTCGACGCGTTGCCGTCGTCGCACGCCTCCACGCCGGCCTGGACGACCCCGTCGCCGCACGTCGCCGACGTACATGCGTTCGTGCACGCGTCGGTGTCGATCATGTTGCCGTCGTCGCACGGCTCCACGCCCGCGTGCACGAAGCCATCGCCGCAGCGCGCGGCGATGCAGCCGTTCAGGCACGCGTCGGTCTGCGACGAGTTGCCGTCGTCGCACGGCTCCACGCCCGCGTGCACGAAGCCATCGCCGCAGCGCGCCGCCTCGCACGTCGTGAGGCACGCGTCGGTGTTCGACACGTTGCCGTCGTCGCACGCCTCGACCCCGGCGCGGACGAACCCATCCCCGCAGCGCGCGACGGCGCAGACGTTGGTGCAGGCGTCGGTGTTCGACATGTTGCCGTCGTCGCACGCCTCCACGCCGGCGCGCGTGAAGCCGTCCCCGCAGCGCGCCGCCTCGCACGTGGTGAGGCACGCGTCGGTGTTCGACACGTTGCCGTCGTCGCATGCCTCCACGCCGGCGTGGACGAACCCGTCCCCGCAGGTCGCCGCCACGCAGCCGACCAGGCACGCGTCGGTGTTCGACGCGTTCCCGTCGTCACATGGCTCGACGCCGGCGCGGACGAATCCGTCGCCGCAGGTCGCGACCGCGCACGTGTTCAGGCAGGCGTCGGTGTTCGACGTGTTGCCGTCGTCGCACGCCTCCACGCCGGCGCGGACGAACCCGTCGCCGCAGCTCGCCGCGACGCACCCGACCAGGCAAGCGTCGGTGTTCGACGCGTTCCCGTCGTCGCACGGCTCGAGCCCCTCCACCGCGCCGTTGCCGCAGGTCGACGGCGGGACCGTCCCCATCTGACCGCTGTTGTTGATCGGCGCCGGCGCGCCGAGCACGAAGTCCGCGATCGAGTTGTTGGTGTCGTCGCCCGGATCGAGGACCGTGGCCTGCCCGGCGAGATCGAGTCGACGCCGGAGCGCCTGGCCCGCGGGGAGCCCACCGCCGGGGTTGAACGGCTGCCCGGTGAGGAACGGGGGGCCACCGGCGCCGCTGAACGACCCCCACGCCACGCAGTCGACCACGAAGGAGTCGGTCGGGTCGCTGAAGCAGACCCGGCCGCCGGCGAGCGGGATGGCGGCGGTCATGGCGAGGTCGGCGTTGACGCCGAAGAAGCTGACGGCCTGGGGCGTGGCGATGAGGATCCGCGCCTGGTTGGCGCCGTTCGCCACGTCCCCGCTGAACGTGAACGTGCCGAGGACGCCGCCGCCGGCGTCGTAGACGCGGATCGAGTGGCCGCTCACGAAGTTCTGACCGCTGGACCACATCTGGAGGACCACGTACTGGGCGCCGGGGGCGGCGGGGGTCCCGGGGAAGACCTCGACGATCTTCATGTTGTGGAACGCCGCCGCGGCCGGGCGCGCCGCGAACAGCACGACCAGCGCGCTGACGATGAAGACGAACACGGCGGCCTTGCGCATCGCTCCCCCTGCGTTCCAGCGTACTCCCGAACGCCGAAAAGTTGGCCCGGATCGCGCACCTCGGCATTGTGAACGGCAGTGCCTGCGGCCCCGCTCAAGCCGATCGTCGCGCCCTCCGAACCCGCGCCCGCGCCCTCGGTCGCGACCCAGGCGCCGCTGGCCGAGGTGAGCGAGCGGCCGTTCGATCTGATCCTCGTCGCCGCCGTGCTCGCGCTGCTCGCGATCGGCACGGTCGAGATCTACGCGGCCACCGCCGCGCAGGCGGCGGCGCGCCACGGTGACGCCGCCTTCTTCCTCGAGCGCCAGATCGTGTTCCTCGTGCTCGGCGGCGTCGCCATGTGGGTGGCGGCCACGCTCGACTACCGCATCCTGCGCCGGCGCACGTACCCGCTGCTCGCGGCGTCGCTCCTCCTGCTCTGCGCGACGCTCGCCATGCCGCCGCTCAACGGCGCCAGGCGCTGGCTCATGCTCGGCCCGATCACGTTCCAGCCCGTGGAGCTGGCCAAGCTCGCGCTGGTCACGTACCTGGCGGCGTCCTTGTCGCGCAAGGCCGAGAAGGTGAAGACGTTCACGATCGGCTTCGTCCCGCACCTCGTCGTGTGCGCGGTGATGATGGGGCTCCTCCTCGTGCAGCCCGACCTCGGCTCGTCGCTCATCCTCGGCGCGACGACCTTGATGATGCTGTTCGTCGCGGGCGCGCGCGTGTCCTACATCGTGATGGCGATCCTGGCCGGGGCGCCGGTCGCGTACCAGCTCATCGTCGGGACGCCGTGGCGCATGCGCCGCTTCATGGCGTACTTCAACCCCGAGGCGTTCAGCGATCGCGAGGCGTACCAGATGGTGCAGGCGCACGTGTCGCTCGGCTCGGGCGGCCTCACCGGGGTCGGGCTCGGCAACTCGCGCCAGTCGCTCGGCTACATGCCCGAGGGCCACAACGACTTCATCCTGGCGCCGATCGGCGAGGAGCTGGGCTTCATCGGCGTGGCGGTCGTCCTCGCCTTGTTCGGCGTCCTGGTGTGGCGCGGCGTGCGGGCGGCGCTGGGGGCGCGCGACACGTTCGGCGGCTACGTCGCGCTGGGCATCACGATGATGTTCGGGCTGCAGGCGTTGCTCAACGTCGGGGTCGTCCTCGGCGTCGTGCCCAACAAGGGCATCACGCTGCCGCTCGTCAGCTACGGCGGCACGTCCCTCGTGGTGACGATGTTCCTGGTGGGACTCATCCTGAACGTCGGCCGGCGCGCCGAGTTCGTCTCGCGCCAGCGGGTGCTCGCCAACCAGCCGGCGAAGGCCCTGCGGCGGCGGCAGCGCGTCCAGGTCGTGGTCGGGTAGAGTTGCGGCCATGACCACGGACTACGGGATCGCCGCCGGCGGCGGTGTGCTCATCGGACTCGCCGCGACCATCCTGTGGGTGACGCTCGGGCGCGTCGCCGGTGTGTCCGGCGTGTGGGGTGAGCTGCTCGCGCCGGCGACGCGCGAGCGGGGATGGCGCGTCGCGTTCGTCCTCGGGATGGTGGTCGCGGGTGTGGTCGCGGCGATCGTCGCGCCGTCGGGGATCACGCGATCGCCGGCGCCGCTGGGGGTGGTCGCGGTCGCCGGTCTGCTCGTCGGGTTCGGCACGCGACTCGGCACCGGGTGCACCAGCGGACACGGCGTGTGCGGCCTCTCGCGCTTCTCGCGGCGGTCGCTCGTCGCGGTCATGACGTTCATGCTGACGGGCGGCCTCACGGTCGCGGTCGTGCGCATGGCGGGAGGCTGGTCGTGAGCGTCCACGGTGTGCAGCCGCCGCCGCGACCGGCCGCGCTCGTCGCGGCGTTCGTCGCCGGCGCGGTGTTTGCGGTGGGGCTCGTCGTCGCGGGGATGACGCAGCCGTCGAAGGTGATCGCGTTCCTCGACGTCGGCGGCGCGTGGGATCCGACGCTGGCGTTCGTGATGGGCGGTGCGATCGTGGCGCACGTGGCCGGGCTGTGGCTGACGAGCCGGCGCACGATGCCGCTCTTCGCGGCGAGCTTCGGCGCGCCGACGCGGGCGGACCTGAGCGCGCCGCTCCTCCTCGGCGCGGCGGTCTTCGGCGTGGGCTGGGGCCTCGCCGGCTACTGCCCGGGCCCGGGCCTCGCGTCGCTGGGCTCGGGCGCCGACACGGCGCTCGTGTTCGTCGGCGCGGCGACGGCCGGCATGCTGCTCCAGCACGCGGCGACGCGCACGCCCGTCAGCCCTTGAACGTCGACGGGCCGGCGTCGCGCTGACCGCTTCATCATGAGAGGATCGCTGCGATGAGCATCCCTCGCATCGCGGTGATCGGCGTGGTGCTGGCAGCCGGGACCGTCGGCGGCTTTCTCCTGCTCCGGTCGAAGCGAGCGTCCGGGCCTCCGGGCGCGCGGTCGCCGATCCAGAACCCCGCCGCGAGCCTCGACATCCTCCGGCCGCTCTCGGCCGACCGCGCGCTCGCGGTGCGCACCGGCGCCGATCGGCGTCCGGTCCTCGAGCGCATCGACTCCCGTGGCAACGCGGAGTGGACGGCCGACTTGCCGCCTTCAGCCGACGCGATCGACTGGATCGGAGTGCCCGACGCGAGCGCGCCAGGCGGCGAGCTGATCCTCGTGCGCTATCACGGCGCCGAAGCAACCCACGCCCATGCCCAGGGCCTCGCGGCCTACGCGCGCGCGGGCGGCGAGCTGCGGTGGACGGCCGAGCTGCCGGCGTTCGAGCGCGTCGGCGGATACGCGGCGCGCGCGCCGATCGACTTGCCGTTCCGACCGCTCGACGACGCGACCGCGCCGGGCGTCATCCTCGCCACGGTCGACGACGGTCTCCAGCGCTGGGTGATGGGGATCGCGCCGAGCGACGGGGCGATCAAGTGGAAGCAGCCGCTCGCCGAGGCGCCTCACACCACACCGGTCGGGCGATGGCTCGTCCTCGACACCCGCGAAGGCATGGTGTTCGTCGATACCGGCACCGGTGAAGCCTCCCGCGTCGAGGGTGTCCGCTCCGGCTGCGAGCTCGGCGGGAATTACCTGGCGGTGATGGCCGGAGAGGATGGCGGCGTGCCGACGCTGGTGGAGCTCGCCGGCGGTGATCCGACGCGGAGGCGAACGGTGACGACCCGCCCGGGTTCCCTGTTCGACGGCGCCGCCGGGGCCGACCTGGTCGGCTGTGGCCGGCGTGGTGCGGAGCGGGTGCTGTTCGTCGACGACGGCGCCGGCGGCACGCGGGTCGTCGTCCTCGACGACCAGGACGCGATCGTCCGGACCGTCGCGCTCGACCGCACGACGTGTGACTTCGAGCTCGCGCCAGCGGCCCACGGTCGACTCGCCATCGAAGGCGAGCTGCCCCGGTTCGTGCCGTGTACGATCGATCCCAACCAGGCCCCCGTCGACCTCCTCGGGGACAAGCCCGCGGCCGACGACGACGACGACGACGAGGTGGTCCCACGCCTCGCGATGATCGATCTCGAGCTGGGCACGATCGCCTGGAAGAGCACGCCCACCGAGCCGGGCCTGCTCATGCGCGACGGCTCGCGCTGGTACCACGTGGCGACGGTTCGCGAGGGAAGGACCGTGATGGTGTTCGACGGGTCCACGGGGCGTCTGACCGCGGCCGCCGCGATCGAAGAAGCCGCGCGCGTCGATCCGCGGCCCGAGATCATCGCCGGCGGCGGGCTGTGGTTCCACGCCCCGGGCGACGCGGGCCGGCCGGCGCGGATCACCGTGCTCGACGCCGCCACGCTCGCGCCGCGCGCCGACGGAGGCATCGCCGTACGCGACGCGACCGCCGAGCTGCGGACGGACCTGAACCTCAGCCCTTGAAGGTCGACGGACCGGGGTCGCCGAACGGCTCGTCGCGTTCGCGCACCGCCTGCTTGAAGCCGGCCTGCATCGCGCGCTGCTGGAAGGCGTAGCCCTCGCGCGTGTGGCGGGCGATGCCGTCGAAGTAGATCGACATCGCCTGGGTCGTGTAGAGGCCCTGCGCCATCACCGTCTGGTTGCACATGAGCTTGTGCATCACGAGCTGGTTGACGGGGACGCGCGCGATGCGCTCGAGCAGCGCCTCGAAGCGCGCGTCGAGCTCGGCGCGGGGCGCGCACTCGATGGCGAGGCCCCACTCCACGGCCTCGCGGCCGGAGAGGCAGTCGCCGGTGTAGAGGAGACGCTTGGCGCGCTCGATCCCGATGCGGTGGACCCACATGCCGGTCGTCGGCACGCCCCAGACGCGCGCCGGCGGGTAGCCGATCTTGGCGGTGTCCTCGATGACGAGGAGGTCCGAGCAGAGCGCCATGTCGGTGCCGCCGGCGACGCAGAAGCCGTGTACCTTGCAGACGACCGGCTTGTCGCCGTGGAAGAGGCTCATGAAGCCCCGGACGTTGCGGGACATCATCTGCCAGTCGAGCGCAGGGTCCCACGTGTCGTGCGGGTTGTGGTTCCTCGCCATGACCACGGGATCGAGCGGCGTGCCGGCGAGCTCCGAGGTCGAGGCCATGCCGTCCATGTTGCCTTCGGCGGAGGCGGCGAGGTCGTAGCCGCCGCAGAAGCCCTTGCCGTTGCCGGCGAGCGCGATCACGTGCACGCGCGGGTCGAGGTTGGCGCGCTCGACGCACGCGGCCAGCTCGCGCGGCAGATCGATCGTGATGCCGTTGCCCCGGTGTGGGCGATTCAACGTGATGCGGGCGATGCGCCCCGTCACCTCGTAGGTCATCGTCGTGAGCGTCTGCGTATCCGACATTGGATCCTCCGGGGCGCGAACGTAGCTCAAGAGTTTCACTCCACGGGCGAGTCGGTTCACACTGCCGGTAGGAGTAGGAGTCCCCATGGCGTCGTCTGAACTGCCTCCGTCGCAGCACTTCGTCCACGAGGGCCGCCGGATCGCGTACCGCAGCTACGGCAGCGGCTCGCGCGTCGTCGTCCTCACCCACGGCCTCTTGATGGACAACCGCATGTTCACCAAGCTGGCGCCGGCGCTCGCCGCGCGCGGCAACCGGGTCATCACCGTCGACATGTACGGCCACGGCGACTCCGATCAGCCGCACGACATGGAGGCGTATTCGATGCCGCAGTACGGCGAAGACGTGATCGCCCTGCTCGACCACCTCGGCGTGGCGCAGGCGGTCGTCGGCGGCACGTCGCTCGGCGCCAACGTCGCGCTCGAGGCCGTGCTCCTCGCGCCCAACCGCGTGCGCGCGCTCGTGCTCGAGATGCCCGTGCTCGAGAACGCGCTCGCCGCCGCCGCCGCCGCCTTCGTCCCGCTCGCCTTCTCGATCCGCGTGGCCAAGGGCGGCATGAAGGTCATCTCGTGGCTGACGCGCAGGATCCCGCGCACCCACTGGCTCCTCGACGTCGCCATCGACTTCGCGCGCCGCGACCCCGGCTCGTCGCTCGCGATCCTCGACGGCCTCACCTTCGGCCGCACCGCGCCGCCGGCCGCGCAGCGCCGCCGCATCACGCAACCGACCCTCGTGGTCGGCCACCCGTCGGATCCGATCCACCCGTTCTCCGACGCCGACCGCACCGCGCGCGAGCTCGCGGGCGCGCGCCTGGTCGCCGCCAAGTCGATCTACGAGTGGCGCTTCCGCCCCGACCGCCTCGACGCCCACCTCATCACCTTCCTCGACGAGGTCTGGGCGCAACCCATGGCCGTCGCCAGCTGAGGGGACAGGCTCCTACTCCCCAATCCCTCGCAACAACCCAGCTTTTCGCTCGGACCGCGACTGGCGATCGAGGTCCACCCGACGCGAGAGAACGCCAGTCGCGGTACCGGCGGTTTCGGCTGTCGAATCGGACCGTTGGAGGGGTGGATCCTGTCCCCCCTCCGGAAGTCGCGACGATCCTTGGGCGTTGCTATAGGGCAATGATGCGGCTGCTGATCGCTGGCGGAGGTACCGGAGGGCATCTGTTTCCGGGCGTGGCGATCGCGGAGGAGCTGCGGGCGCGCGAGGCGGGCGCGCCGGTGCGGTTCGTCGGGACGGAGCGAGGGATCGAGGCGCGGGTGTTGCCGGAGCTCGGGTGGGAGCTGACGTTCATCCGCGTGTCGGGGTTGAAGACGGTGGGGTTGATGGGCGCGGTGCGCGGGTTGTTCCGGTTGCCGCGCGCGCTGTGGCAGGCGCGGCGCGTGGTGAAGGAGTTCAAGCCGGACGTCGTTGTCGGCGTCGGCGGGTATGCGTCGGGGCCGGTCGTCCTGATGGCGCGGCTGCGCGGCGTGCCGACGGCGATCTGCGAGCAGAACTCGATCCCGGGGCTGACCAACAAGCTGCTCGGCAGGGTCGTGCGCACCGTGTTCCTCTCGTTCGACGAGAGCCGGCGCTTCTTCAAGGCGAAGAAGATCGTCATGAGCGGCAACCCGGTGCGGCGCGAGCTGGCGGCGAGGCTGCTCGCGGCGGCGAGCGCGGCGCGCGGCGCCGATGCGCCGGTGACCGTGCTCGTGAGCGGCGGCTCGCAGGGCGCGAAGGCGGTGAACGAGATCGCCGCCGGCGCCCTCGGCGCGCTGGCGAAGGAGCGCCCCCTCGCGATCATCCACCAGACCGGGCAGGCGGATCTGGAGGCGACGCAGGCCCGCTACCGGGACGCCGGCGTCGACGCCGACTGCCGCGCGTTCATCAAGGACATGGCCGCCGCGTACCAGCAGGCCGACATCATCGTCGGCCGCGCCGGCGCGACCACGGTCGCCGAGCTCGCCATCGCCGGCAAGCCGGCGGTGTTCATCCCCTACCCCCACGCCGCCGACAATCACCAGGAGCTGAACGCGCGCGAGATGGCCGACGCCGGCGCCGCGCTCATGTTCCGGCAGGCGGAGCTCACCGCCGACAAGCTCGCGGCCGCGCTCCGCCCCCTGCTCGACGATGCCGCCGCGCGCGCGAAGATGGGCGAGGCGATGCGCGCCCTGGCGAAGCCCCGGGCCGCCGCCGCCGTCGTCGACTGGTGCGCCGCGCAGGCGGCGGCGAAATAGCGAGGGCGGTGTGATCGTTCCCTACAGGTGACGCACGCCATCGGAATCGCTCGCGAAACATCGCCGGTGACCGTCCGCCCGGGGACGCGCGGATCTGCTATCAACGCGCGCATGTTCCGGAAGCCTGACACCAAGATCCACTTCGTCGGCATCGGCGGCATGGGGATGTGCGGCCTCGCCGAGGTGCTCGCCAACATGGGCTACAAGGTGTCGGGCTCGGACATGAACGACACCGAGATCACGCGCCACCTGACCGAGATCGGGTGCAGCGTGAAGCAGGGGCACCGCGCCGACAACCTCGGCGAGGCGGACGTCGTCGTCGTGTCGTCGGCGATCAAGGGCTACAACCCCGAGGTCGAGGCCGCGGGCGCGCGCCAGATCCCCGTCATCCCGCGCGCCGAGATGCTCGGCGAGCTGATGCGCATGAAGTTCGGCATCGCGATCGCCGGCGCGCACGGCAAGACCACGTCGACGACGATGGTGCACAGCGTGCTGATGGCCGCCGGCATGGATCCCACCGCGGTCATCGGCGGCCGCGTCAACTCGCTCGGCCTGGCCAACGCGCGCTGGGGCAAGAGCGACTACCTCGTCGCCGAGGCCGACGAGAGCGACGGCTCGTTCCTCACGCTCTCGCCGACCCTCGCGGTCGTCACCAACATCGACGCCGAGCACCTCGATCACTACGGCACGTTCGACAAGGTGAAGAAGGCGTTCGCCGACTTCTGCAACCGCGTCCCGTTCTACGGCCTGAGCGCGCTCTGCCTCGACAACGCGGGCGTGCAGGAGGTCATCCCGCAGCTGTCGAAGCGCTTCACCACGTTCGGCGTCTCCGCGCAGGCGACCTACCGCGCGCGCAACATCCGCTACGAGGGCCTGGTGACCAGGTTCGTCGCCTGGCGCAAGGCCGACGAGCTCGGCGAGGTGACGCTGCCGATGCCCGGCCATCACAACGTGCTCAACGCGCTCGGCGTGCTCGCGGTCGCCGACTTCCTCGAGATCCCGTTCGCCACGTACGTCGCCGCGATCGGCAAGTTCGAGGGCATCCAGCGCCGCTTCACCGTGCGCGGCGAGGTCGGCGGCATCACGATCGTCGACGACTTCGGCCACCACCCGACCGAGGTGCGCGCCACGCTCTCCGGCGCGCGCGCCGCGTTCGCCGGCCGCCGCATCATCGCCGCGTTCCAGCCCCACCGCTTCACGCGCACGCGCGACCAGTTCACCGAGTTCGCGCGCTCGTTCTACGACGCCGACAAGGTCGTGATCTGCGACATCTTCGCCGCCGGCGAGAAGCCGATCGACGGCATCAGCGCCGAGGCCCTGGTGAAGGCGATCAAGGACGCCGGCCACAAGGACGTCACGTACGTCGCCAAGCGCGAGGACGTGGCCGGCTGGCTCGCCGCCGAGGCCAAGGGCAGCGATCTGCTCATCACGCTCGGCGCCGGCAACATCCAGCTCTCGTGCAACGAGGTCATCGCCGAGCTCGAGAAGACGCGCGGCCCGGCGACGCGCAAGAACCTCGTCAGGATCTGAGGTGACGCGCGTGGTGCTCGCCGCGATGGCGCTGGGCGCGGCCGTCGCCGCCTGCGGCGACGCGTCGAGCTGTCCGTCGCTGGACGGCGTCCGCGCCCGGCTGCGCGCGGCACCACCCTTCGAGCTGAGCCCGCTCACCACCGTGTACGTCGCCGATGGCGAGGAGCGTGTCGCGGGCGCCCTCGTCGTGCGCCTCCACCCCGGCGAGGACGCCGATGCGCTGCGGGTCCAGCTCGACGGTGGCGCCGAGCGTCCCTGGCAGCGCGGCAGCCTGAAGGACACCCTCCTCGCCGAGATTGACGCCGCGATCGCGAGCGGCCGACCGCGCGTGTTCGAGGTCGAGACGCCGCCGTACGCGCATGCGCTCTCGCTCACCCTGCTGCTCCACGACCTGTCGCTGCGCGGCGAGGTCCGCATGATGGTCACCAGGCTCGTCCCGCCGCCGTACACACGCCTGCCCGACTGGGCCCTCCTCGCGACCCAGCCCGCCGGATCGAGGATCGATCTGTCCGCCGTCGCCCAGGCGCTCACGCGCGCCGTCGGCGACCGCTGCACACCCGAGCTCGAGCGGCGGATGGCGACGGCGCTGAAGGACCGCGCCACCCCCGACGAGGCCGTGCTCCGCACCGCCTTGCCCGATGCGCTCGCGGCCTGCCGCTGCCGCGGCGCCGACGTCGACGCCGCGGCGTGGCTCTACGAGCAGCTCATGCTGCCGACCCAGCACGTGGCGTGGCTGCGCGTCCAGGTCGTCGAAGGCGGCACCACCATCCACGGGCCCAGGAAGGACGCTGGCGACGTCATCCACGCCCTGACGGCCCTGCCGGCGTCGACGCGCCGCGCCGGTGTCTGGCTGGAGAGGCCGTATTGAACGACGACGTCCTCATCGGCGACGAGGAGCCGGGCGGCAACGGCGAGAGCGTCGGCGGCGCCGTCGCCAATCCGCGCTCCCTCCTCGACGACGCCGCCCGCGCCGCCCTGCGCGCGCTGCTCGGCGACGACGTGCGCTTCGACGAGCCGATGCGCCGCCACACCACGGCCCGCATCGGCGGCCCCGCCGACGCGTTCGCGATGCCGTCGACGATCGAGCGCCTCGTCGCGCTGCTCCGCTGGTGCGCGGCCGCCGGCGTCGCCGTCACCGTCGTCGGCGGCGGCTCGAACCTGCTGGTGCGCGACGCCGGCATCCGCGGCGTCGTCCTCAACACCGGGCGCCTCCGACGCATCGAGCTCGTCGACGGAACCGCGATCGAGGTCGAGGCCGGCTGCTCGACCGGCAAGGTGCTCTCGCTCGCCATGAAGCACGGCCTCGGCGGCGTCGAGTTCCTGGGCGGCGTACCCGGCTCGGTCGGCGGCGGCATGATCATGAACGCCGGCACCTACCTCGGCGAGTTCAAGGACGTGACCGCCTGGGTCGAGAGCGTCCGGCTCTCGGACGGCGCGCGCGTGCGCCGCGACAACGCCGCCTGCGGCTTTCGCTACCGCGACAGCGACCTGCCGCCGACCGAGGTCGTCGTCGGCGCCCGGCTCGAGCTGCGCCCGCGGCCGCGCGCCGAGATCGAGGCCGAGGTCAAGGCGCTGCGCAAGCGGCGCGCCGAGCGCGAGCCCAAGAAGGTCTCGTCCAACGGCTCGACGTTCAAGAACCCGCCCGGCGACTTCGCCGGCCGCCTCATCGAGGCCGCCGGCTGCAAGGGCTGGCAGATCGGCGACGCGCTGTGCTCGCCGGTGCACGCCAACTGGCTGGTCAACGTCGGCGACGCGACCTGCGCCGACATGCTCGCGCTCATCGAGCGCGTGCGCGCGCGCGTGCAGGAAGCCCACGGCCTCACCCTCCAGCTCGAGGTGAAGATCCTCGGCGAGGACGTCTCCGGAGACACCCGATGATCGATCGCTTCAAGGGCCACAAGATCGCCGTCGTCATGGGCGGCCTGTCCGCCGAGCGCGACGTCTCGCTCAAGACCGGCGGCGGCGTGCTCGCCGCGCTGCAGGAGTCGGGCTACGACGCGATCGGCATCGACTGGAAGCAGGGCACGTCCTTGCCCGAGCTCCTCACCAGCGCCGGCGCCGGCGTGGTGTGGAACGCGCTGCACGGCACGTTCGGCGAGGACGGCGCGGTGCAGGGCCTGTGCGCGTGCCTCGGGCTGCCGTGCACCGGCTCCGGGATCCTCGCGAGCGCGCTCGCCATGGACAAGATCGCGTCGAAGCGCATCTTCGAGAGCCACGGCATCCCGACGCCGCGCTGGCGCACGTTGCCAGGGGCCGGCGAGGGCCCTGCGGACGGCAGCGACGCCCCCACCGCGCTCGCCGACTGGAGCCTCCCGCTCGTGGTCAAGCCCGCCGACGAGGGCAGCTCCGTCGGCGTGACGATCGTCGACGACCCCGCACAGCTCGCGCCCGCCGTCGCGCTCGCGCGCACGTTCCACGGCCCGGTGCTGGTCGAGGACTACATCGCCGGCACCGAGGTCTTCGTCGGCATCCTCGACGGCGCCGTGCTCGGCTCGGTCGAGGTCCGCCCGGCCACGCGCTTCTACGACTACGAGGCGAAGTACCTGCGCAACGACACGCAGTACCTGCTGCCTCCCGAGCTGCCGGCCGACGTCCTCGCGCGCGCCGAGGCCCACGCCCTCGCCGCGTACCAGGCGCTCGGCTGCAGCGGCCACAGCCGCCCCGACCTGCGCATCGACAGCGCCGGCTTCGGCTGGGTGCTCGAGGTCAACACGCTGCCGGGCATGACCGCGACCTCGCTGCTCCCCAAGATCGCGAAGCGCGCCGGCCTGTCGTACGCGCAGCTGTGCGAGCGCATCCTCGCGTCCGCGCGCTGACCGCGTCGTCCGCGTCGTCCGCGTCGTCGCAGCGTCAGGCGTCGACGCGCGCCTTCACGTGGGTCGCGCCCCAGCCGTCGTACGAGCCGTCGAGCGGCTTGATGATCCCGAAGATCTCGGCGACGAACTCGTCGGGACGCTCGCCGGCGATCGTGTCGTCACGGTGGAACTGCAGGCCCCACCCCCGCTCCTCCTCGGTGCCCTGCTTCTTCTCCGGCGGCTCGAGCTCGTCGGTCGCGAAGCCGTGCGCGCGCAGCATCTCCGCCGCCTCCTCGGCCTGCGCCTTCGTCGGGAAGTACGCCATGTGATCGACCTCGCGCGCGACGTCGAGCACGTCGCCCTTCTCCTCGAAGATGCTGACCAGCCGCCGGTTCCAGATCGTCTGCTGCGCGTAGTCGTCGGGCGCCATGAAGCCGATGTAGTGCTCCCATTCCGGATCGTCGGCGACCGCCCACTTCGGCAGGTACGGCTCGGCCGGCGCGCCGGTCACGTCGGGGAGCGCCTCGAGCGCCGCGCGGTGCGCCTCGGGCACGTACAGGAACATCGTCGTGAAGCCGTCGTGCACGACGCGCCCGACGTAGATCGCGTCGACCTTCTGCTCGAGCGCGTCGACGAACTGGTCCTCGAGCGCGCCGAGCGCGTCGAGCTCGCGCGCGTCGCGCAGCCCGTCCTCGCGCTTCATCGCCATCTCGACGCGGATGCTGAGGAGCATCGGGTGCGTCGCCACCGGCGCCTGCGTCGCGGCCGCGAGATCGACCACGAACGAGGCCGGCTGGTCCTCGATCATCGCCATGTAGAAGTCGAAGTCCTGATCCCAGGTCGCCATGGCCGGCACGCTACCGCGAATCGATGAAGGTTCGACACCTGCCACGGCACCGTCCGCCCGGTTTCGGGGAGATACGGCCGGCACGTGTTTCGCAACGCATCGGGACATGCGCGCCGCCGCCCGCCCGCCCCTCGCCTTCCCGCTCCTCGCATCGCTCGCCCTCCCTGCGTGCCTCCTCGACGACGCCGATCCGGTCGCCCCGAGCCCGCCGATCGTGACCAGCGGCACGTATCACCACTACGCGCAGAGCGCGTGGATCGTCCCGGCCACCACCGAGGAGGCGCAGCGCCGTGGCTTCGACCTCGATCGCGACGGCCGCATCGACAACCAGGCCGGCGCGGTGATGGCCGCGCTCGGCGGCATCGGCCTCGACGTCCAGGGCGAGAGCGACCGCGCGATCACGGACGGCGAGCTCGTGATCCTGCACGCGGTGCGCGCGGATGCGCTCGTCGACGACGCCAGCGTCGCGTGGCGCGTGCTCGCCGGCGCCCCCTCGACGCCGCCGCGCTGGGATGGCACCGACGTCTTCCAGGTCGCCGGCGAGGACGGCTCCTTCGTCGGCGTGGTCATGGGCGGCGTCGCGCACATGGACTGGGGCGTCGTGAACCTGCCGCTCCCGTTCTTCCCCGAGCAGGCCCCCATGGTCCTGCCGCTCGCGCACGCGCGGATCGCCGCGTCCATCACTGCCGACGGCTGCGAGGGCCGCATCGGCGGCGTCATGCTCGCCGCCGACATCGAGAACACGCTCACGCGCTTCGTGCGCCAGGCGATCCGCCACATCGAGCGCAACCCCGACCACGAGCTGGCACGGATCGCCTACGACGTCTTCGACACCAACGACGACGGCACGATCACCGTCGCCGAGATGGCCGGCTCGCCGATCGCCGACACGCTCTTCCGTCCCGACCTCGACCTCGACGGCGACGGCCGCGACGACGGGCTCTCGTTCGGCCTCGGCTTCACGTGCGAGGCCGCGAGCTTCACGGCTTCTGGCGAGCTGTGATCTCGGCCATCGCCGCCTCGGCGTCCGCCTTCAGACACTTGTTCGTGTTGGAGTCCCCGACGCCGAGCACGCCGCCGCGCATGCGGTAACGCGCGCGCTTGAGCAGCGGGATGGCGCGCGCGTCGCCGAGCGAGCGCAGCTTGCCGACGGCGGCCTTGCGCTCCTCGCAGGTCGCGCCCTTCTCGAGCTCGTACGCGGCGGCCTTGAAGCGCTCCTCGGGGGACGGGAGGTTGGGGATGAGCACCGGCACGACGACCTCGGTCGCGCCCGGCTTCCTGGCGCCGCCGCCGTCGGGGTTGCCCGACGTGATGATCGCGACGAGCAGGCCGACGGCGAGCCCGCCGACGATGATGACCTTGCCCCACTTCCTGACGAAGGCCCGGTCCCGCAGGCGCGGGAACGTGGAGAGGAACCAGGAGAAGATGCCCTCGGGTCCCGACGGAGCGGGGTACGCCCCGGTTTCGCCGAGGCCGGTGGCCGTCGCCAGACGGCCGTCACCCGACGGGGGCGCCGGCGTGATCGTCGGGGAGCTGCCGGTGGGCGCCGGCCCCGGCATCGGTGTCATCGCGTAGGCCGCCGGCATCCCGGTCGAAGGCCGCTGCGCCGGGTGGCCCGTGGAAAGGCGTGAGTGCACACCGCGGACCGCGTCGAGCGCCAGCGTCAGCTCGTCGGCGCTCGCGTGTCGGTCGTCCTTCTCCTTGGCGAGCCCGCGCCGCACGATCGCCTCGACCTCGGGCGGGACGTCGAGCCCGGGCGCGACCTCGGCGAACGGCGGCACGTCGACCACCGCGTGCGCGGTCAGCATCGCCACCGGCGCGCGATCGCCGAACGGCGTGCGCCCGCAGAGCATCTCGTAGAGCACGATGCACAGCGAGTAGATGTCGCAGCGGTGATCGATCGTCCCGCCCAGCGCCTGCTCGGGCGAGAGGTACGCCGGCGTTCCGACGACGAACCCGGCCTGCGTCACCCGCGCGTCGTCGTTCTCGAGCGAGCGCGCGATGCCGAAGTCGAGCAGCTTGGCGAAGTCCGCGTCGTCGTCGTCCTCGACCAGGAAGACGTTCTCGGGCTTCACGTCGCGGTGGATGACACCCTGCGCGTGCGCGTGCGCGAGCCCGCGCGCGACGTGGCGAGCGATCGTGACCGCGCTCTGCCACGGCAGCCGGCCGACCTTGTCGAGCCGAGCACGCAGCGTCTCGCCGCGCAGGTACTCCATGACGAGGTAGAGCGCGCCGTCGTCGCGGACGCCGAAGTCCGACACCGCGCACACGTTCTTGTGAGAGACACGTGCCGACGCCTGGGCCTCGCGCGTGAAGCGATCGATCGCGTCCTGACGCCCCCCCATCTCCGGGCGCAGGAGCTTCACGGCGACCACCCGCCCCATGCCCACGTGCTCGGCCTTGTAGACGGCCCCCATCCCGCCCAGGCCGATACGTTCGGTCAGGCGGTACCGGTCATCGATGACCGCCCCGATCTCCGCGTCGCGCGCAGGGATCGCGGTCTCGGTGGAGGAAGGCACCGTCCGAATCTACCCCACGCGGCCAGGTCGATCGACGGTGCGCGGGCGCCGCCGGTGTGGCACGATTCTCCCGTGGTCCTCGCGCGCTTCCTCCGGCTGCCGCTCGCCCTGGCGATCGGGCTCGGTCTGGCGGCGCCGGCCGAGGCGCAGCTCTGGAAGCCGGACAAGAAGAAGCCGTCGACGTCGATCAAGGCGAAGAGCAAGCCGACCAAGCGCAAGGTCTCCAAGCCGACCAAGCGCAAGCCCAAGGCGGAGAAGCGGAAGGCGCCCAAGCGCTCGGCGCCGGATACGCCCGACGAGGACGATTCGCCGATCATCACGATCCTGCCCGGCGACGACGACGACTGAGGCCGCGTACGCTCACCCTGAGCGAGCAACGCGAGTCGAAGGGGAGTCGAAGGGGAGACGAAGGGCACGGGCGCACGGGCGCACTGAACGTCCGTGCACGGAGAGATCCGGACGCGTTCCGGATCTCGCTCAAAGTGCGCGTCAACGCGGCCGAAAAATTGCCCGCGTGATCGCGGCGTGCCTATTTCGCAGACCATGGACCGATCCCGGTCGTCGAGGGGCGCAGCGCCGCCCCGCGCCATCGAGCCGCCGCGCATCCCGCGCGTCTCGAGGCTCGTCCTGCGCCCGAACCGCAAGCGGACCAGCCCGCTCGTGGCGCGCCTGCCGCGTCCGCGCGAGGCGGTCGATGCCTGCGGCCGCGCCCTGCGCCGCGCGGGGCCCGCGCTGGTCACCACCGCCTCCCTGGCGCTCATCGCGACCGGCCTCACCGTCGGCCACCGCTTCCTGACCACGTCGACGCGCTTCGCCATCGCCGAGGTCGAGGTCCGGGGCTCGACCGTGCTCACGCCCGACGAGGTGCGCGCGGTCCTGCCCATCGGCCGCGGCGACAACATCTTCGAGGCCTCGACCGCCGCCGCCGAGCGCGCGCTGCTCGCCCTGCCGTGGGTCGCCGGCGCCGACGTCCGCCGCGAGCTGCCCCAGCGCATCGTCGTCGAGCTGCGCGAGCGCACCCCCGCCGCCGTGGTCTCCGCCGACGACCTCTACCTGGTCGACGTCGAGGGACGCCCGTTCAAGCGGGTCGCCGTCGAGCGCGGCGAGGGCAAGGACCTGCCGGTCGTGAGCGGCGTGCCGCGGGACCTGTACCAGCAGGCGCCGGACGAGGCCGCCGCCCGGGTGCGCCGCGGGCTCGACGTGCTCGCCGCCTGGACCGCGGCCGCGCGCCCGGCCGCCGGCGAGGTCTCGGTCGCCGGGGCAGGCGCGACCGTCTTCACCTACGACACGGCCGTCGCCGTGCACGTCGGCGACGCCCAGGGCGACGTCCTCGCCGCGCGGCTCGCGCGCTTCGACGCCACCTGGAATGCGCTTTCCCCCGAAGAGCGCGAGCGTGCTCGCGCGATCCACGTCGACAACGAGACGCGCACCGACCTGGTGACCGTCTCGTTCCGCACCAACTGAAACACCACCACCATGGCCAAGACCAAGACCTCCGAGATCATCGTCGGCCTCGACATCGGCACCACCAAGATCGCCGCCATCGCGGGTGAGGTGACCGACGAGGGAGTCGACATCATCGGCATCGGCACGGCCCCGTCGAAGGGGCTGCGCCGCGGCGTGGTGGTCAACATCGACACCACCGTGAGCTCGATCCAGGCGGCGATCGACGAGTGCGAGAACATGGCCGGCTGCCAGATCTCGACGGTGTTCGCCGCGATCTCGGGCGCCCACGTGCGCGGGCTCAACTCGCACGGCATCGTCGCGGTGAAGGACCGCGAGGTGCGCGACGCCGACGTGGCCCGGGTCATCGACGCGGCCAAGGCGGTCGCCATCCCCATGGACCGCGAGGTGCTGCACGTCCTGCCCCAGCAGTACGTGATCGACGATCAGGACGGCATCCGCGACCCGCTGGGCATGGCCGGCGTGCGGCTCGAGGCCAAGGTCCACATCGTCACCACCGCGGTGACCAGCGCGCAGAACGTCGTGAAGTGCGCCAACCGCTGCGGCCTCCAGGTCGCCGACATCGTGCTCGAGCCGCTGGCCTCGGCGCAGGCGGTGCTCGAGGACGACGAGCGCGAGCTCGGGGTCGCGCTCGTCGACATCGGCGGCGGCACCTGCGACATCGCGGTCTTCGCCGACGGCGCGATCGTGCACACCGCGGTCCTGCCGCTGGGCGGCGGCCACGTCACCAACGACATCGCCACGGTCCTGCGCACGCCGCTCGACTCGGCCGAGAAGATCAAGCGGCGCTACGGCTGCGCGATGCGCGCGCTGGTGAGCGACGACGAGACGATGGAGGTCCCGTCGGTCGGCGGTCGCGGCCCGCGCGTCCTGCCGCGCGTCACGCTGGTCGAGATCATCGAGCCGCGCGTCGAGGAGATCTTCGAGCACGTGAAGCGCGAGCTGATGCGCTCGGGCTACGCCGACAGCCTGGCGGCGGGCGTCGTGCTCACCGGCGGCGCCACGTCGCTCGAGGGCACCTGCGAGGTGGCCGAGCACGTGCTCGGCCTGCCGACGCGGCGCGGTTGCCCGACCCGGGTCGGCGGCCTCGTCGACGTGGTGCGATCGCCGGCGTACTCGACCGGCGTCGGCCTGGTTCGTTACGGCGCCGCGCACGGGCGCACGCTGCAGACGCGCGCGCAGGCCGCGCAGGGCGGCGACCGCGGGCTGTTCAAGCGCGCGTTCTCGCGGCTCGCCGAGATGTTTTGATCATCGCTGAACGCATTCGCGCAAAAACTTGCCCACGCAGATCCCCGGCTGCATGACGGATTGAAGGGGAGGAACCAACACCCATGGCACTCATCGAATTCGACGACGCAAACCACGCCAAGATCCTCGTCATCGGGGTCGGTGGCGGCGGCGGCAACGCTGTCAACACCATGATCAGCGGCAACCTCGACGGCGTCGAGTTCGTGGCGGCCAACACCGACCGCCAGGCGCTCGAGGCGAACCTCGCGCCGCACAAGATCCAGCTCGGCTCGGGCCTGACCAAGGGCCTGGGCGCCGGCGCACACCCCGACATCGGGCGGCGCTCGGCCGAGGAGAGCATCCAGCAGATCGCCGACGCGATCTCGGGCGCCGACATGGTGTTCGTGACCTGCGGCATGGGCGGCGGCACCGGCACCGGCGCGGCCCCGGTCATCGCGCAGGTGGCGCGCGACTGCGGCGCGCTCACCGTCGGCGTCGTGACCAAGCCGTTCGGCTTCGAGGGCAAGAAGCGCGACCGCAACGCCGCCGACGGCATCGCCCGGCTCGAGGCCGCGGTCGACACGCTCATCGTCATCCCCAACAACCGGCTGCTCGCGCTGGCCGGCAACCAGATGTCGATGGTCGACGCCTTCCGCCGCGCCGACAGCGTGCTGCTCAACGCGGTGCAGGGCATCAGCGACCTGATGACCGTCCCCGGGTTGATCAACGTCGACTTCGCCGACGTGCGCACGATCATGAACGGCATGGGCCGCGCGCTCATGGGCGCCGGCGTCGGCAGCGGCAAGCGCCGCGCGACCGAGGCGGCGGAGATGGCGATCAGCTCGCCGCTCCTCGAGGACGTGTCGATCACCGGCGCGACCGGCATCCTCATCAACATCACCGGCGGCCCCGACCTGACGCTGCACGAGGTCAACGAGGCGTCGAGCCTCATCCAGAACGCGGCGCACGAGGACGCGAACATCATCTTCGGCTCGGTGATCGACCCGAACCTGACCGACGAGGTCCGTATCACGGTCATCGCCACCGGCTTCAACACGGTCGGCAAGGTCGTGGCGCCGGCGCCGGAGCTCGAGACGCCGGCCCCGCAGGCGGCGCCGACGCGCACGCGCGCGTCGCAGCAGGTGACGCTCCCCTACGACAACGCGTCGGTGACGACCAAGGAGTACCCGTCGACGATCGTGCCGCCCGCCCGCAAGGTCTCGGGCGAGATCAAGGCGCAGGCGATGCTGGTCGAGGACGCCGAGGTCGACGTGCAGTGGAGCGACGGCGAGCTGAGCGCGGTCGAGCGCGCCCTCGCCGAGCTGAACGTCGACGACGCCGCGCCCGACGCGGAGCTCTCGGCGCGCCTGGCGATGGGCTCGGCGCCGGTGGCCGGGGACAGCGCGGTCGCCGCGCCGCTGCCGCGCCGCACGCCGCCGCGGCCCAGCCTCAAGGGCATCCTCGGCGACGAGGTCGAGAACGAGCTCGACGTCCCCACGTTCATCCGCCGCCACTCGGCCTCGCAGGGCTGAGCGGCCGGCCCGGCTGGTTCGCTGGCTGGTTGGTTGGTTCGTACGCCTAAGGTTAGTTCGACTACCTCGAAGTAGATGTGATTCGCCGGGGCGCTCGGGAACGGGCGCCCCGGCGGTGTTTTCGGTGTCCGGTGGGCCGGACGGGGTGTCCGGCGTGCCGGACGGGGGATCTCTCCGTACGATTGTGGATTGACGCGGACGCGTGGCGCCATTAGCCATGTCCGACCAATTCATGGTGTGACACGAGTCGGTGGCGTGGACGCGGGAGTGCGACCGCGCGGGGAGGGACGAGATGTTCGACGCGAGCGGTCAGGGAGTGGTCGAGAACGGTGGCGAGGCGGGTGGCGAGGCGGGTGGCGACGCGACCCACGTGGGTCGTCACTGGCGGGAGATCGATCGGCGGATGCGACGCCTGGCGGCGCGGCGGGCGGCGCTCGATGTCGAGGAAGCGCGGATGCTCGTCGTCGCGAAGCGCGCGGAGATCCACCGGCACCTCGGATACGGATCGTTCGCCGAGTACATCGAGCGGGTGCTCGGCTATGCCCCGAACACGGGGCGTGACCGCGTGCGCGTGGCCGAGGAGCTCGAGCACCTGCCGGCGATCGCCGAGGCCTGGGAGCGCGGCCAGGTCTCGTACTCGGTGGTCCGCGAGATCACGCGCATCGCGACTCCGGAGAACGAGGAGACGCTGCTCGCGTACGTCGACGGGCTGACCGTGCGCGAGGTCGAGCAGGCGATGCGCGGCCGCAAGAAGGGCGATGATCCCAACGACCGCCCGGACCCCGACCTCGAGCCCAGGATCGTGCGCATGGAGCTGCCACCGGCGGCATACGCGCTCTTCCTCGACGCGCGCCGGCACCTCGAGAAGGTGACCGGACAGATGATGAGCGACGCCGAGTTCATCTCGGTCGCATGCCGCGCGGTGCTCGGCGGCACGGCAGCGGACGGCGAGGCGCCGCCCAACGTCCCGCCGCACCAGGTCGCGATCGTGGTCTGCGACGACTGCAAGCGCGGATGGCAGGACACGCCAGGGCGTTCGGTCGAGCTGCCACCCGCCGCGATCGAGCGGGCGCGATGCGACGCCGTCGAGCTCGGCCGCGTCGACGGAGACGCGGCGTCGCTGACGCAAGCGACGCGGACGATCCCGGCGCACGTCCGCCGCGCCGTCCTGGCGCGCGATCGGCATCGGTGCTGCGTGCCCGGCTGCACGATGTCGCGCTGGGTCGACGTGCACCACATCCGCCACCGGGAAGACGGCGGCGACCACGACCCGCGCAACCTCCTGACGCTATGCGAGCTGCATCACGCGCAGCACCACGAAGGGATCATCCGGATCGAGGGTGAGCCCGGGGCGCTGCGCGTCACACACCGGGACGGCCGACCTTACGGGGCGGCGCCGCCCCCGGATCTGGCCAAGGACGCGAAGAGCGCGCTCACGGCGCTCGGGTTCCGCGCGGCCGACGCGGCGGCGGCCGTCGCGCGGGCCGCGACCCACGTGGGTCGCGACGCCGGGCTCGAGCAAGTGATCCGGGCGGCGTTGCGCGAGCTGGTGCCGGACCGGGCGATCCGCCCACGCGTCACGTGATCCGGCGGCGACGGCGGCGACGCGGGCGGTTGACGGCGGCGAGCACCAGGGCGGCGAGGCCGGCGGCGAGCGGCGGGCTGGCGCCGGCGCCGCAGCAGCCACCGCCGTCGTCGGGATCGCCGGGATCGTTGCCGGCGTCGAGCGGGGGCGCGTCGGCGGCGATCGTGATCGTCGCGCAGTGGTGGTAGAAGCAGCCGCCGGGGTTGTTGAGGGCGTGGTTCGACATGAACTGCGTGACCTGGAGGACGCAGTTGCTGCAGGTCATGCCGGCAGGTAGCTGCACGTCGAACGTCTGCTCGCGGTTGCCGGGCGACGTCGTGTGCACGAGCTGGCCATCGGCGAGCACGGGCAGCGCCGGTGACGGGTCGATCACCGTCGAGCCGCACGCCGTCGAGCCCGGCGTCACCGGCGGATCGGCGGGCAAGGACGCCATGTCCTGCGCCAGCGCGACGCGATAGTGACCGGGGTGGAAGATCGTCTCGCGGATCGAGATCGTGAGGGTCGAGCCGCTCTGCACGGTCGTCACCACGCCGGTCGGCGTCGACTGATCGGGGACGCCGGCCGTGTCCGACAGGCCGCACGGCGCGCTCTTCTGCGGCGACCCGAACTCGTCCTGCTGCGACAGGCTCGGCGGCGCGTTCAGGATGAAGTGGGCATGGGCGGCAGGCGCCCCGACGAGCACGACGGCGAATGCGAGCAGGGAGCGGCGCACCATGGCGCGGAGCGTACCGTCACAGCGCCCACGCCGTCGCCCCCGCGGTGCGCAGGCCGACGGCCACCTGCACCGCTTGCGACGACGCCGCCACCGCCGCCAGCTCGGGCGCCGACGAGAGCCCGCGCACGAAGGCGGCGCGATCGAGCTTCTCGAGGGCGTCGAGCGCGGTGAACACATGCGGCTGGAAGGCGCGGCGTACCAGGTCCTGCGTGGCCGACCGCACGAGCGCGCGGGCGACGTGGCCCAGGTCCTCGGCGACCGCGCCGGCGGCCGCGATCACGAGCGGCGCGCTGATCGTCGAGAGCGCCCGCTGCACGTGGTCGCCGACGATCGCCAGGGTGCCGGAGATGATCCGGTGCTCGCGGCTGGTCGTGAACGGGCCGGCGATGCGGCGGCTGGCCACTCCGATCGCGTTCCAGCGCCAGCGAACGGAAAGGCCGGGGGCGGTCGCCACGCCCTCGAGCGCGTCGGCCAGGGTCGCGGCGCCGTCGTGCTCGACCGCGAGCCGGTTGGCCAGCTCCTGCGCGTGCCCGAACGCGATGCGCGCGTCGGCCGCGAACTTCTCGATCGGCGGCACGATCGGCCGCGTCGCCGAGGTGAGCGACAGCAGGTGCTCGATCCGCTCGGCCACGAGCTCAGCCGCGAGCTTGGCGGCGGAGGGGTTTGGCCGGTCGAGCGCGACCAGCGCGCCGCGCGCGGCGTCGTCGATGCCGGCGAGCAAGTCACCCAGGAGTCGGCTGTGTCGGTCCATCGCATCGGTGCCAAGAGCACGCCGGATGCCGATCTCCGCCGTAGCGATCATCACGACTTGCCCCGCGTCGCGTCGGCCGCCTGATCAGTTCGCCTATGCGATTCGCCGCGCCGAGCCGCGACGCCGGCTGGAAACGCCCACGCGTGGAGGCACGGGCGGTGCAACCGGGTGGACGGGATGACCCGCTCTCACGACGCCGCGAGCCTCGCCGACGGCGCAGTCCACGACGACTGGCACCCGGCCCCGGGCAAGCGAACGCTCACGCAGCACCTCCAGCTCCGCGCGGCGCCCGTGTCGACGCCGGCTCCGGCGCCGGCCATGCCGCCGGTCGCGCACGACTACGAAGATCCGTTCGGGCTCCACCTGGCGACGGCGACGGCGACGGCGACACCGACACCGACGCCCGCACCGACCGCCGACGACGTGTGATTGCGCTACCCTCGCACCGTGCTCGAAGCCGACACGGCGCGCTGGCTGCTCGTCCTGCACGGCATCGTCGCGGCCGCCGCGGTGGCGGCGACGACACACTGGTGCGTGTGGCTGTGGCCGTTCGTGCGCGGCCGCTACACGCGCGTGCACGCGACGCGGCGCTTCGGCATCATCGCGATGTCGCTCTACCTGACGGCGGCGCTCGGCGGCATGCTCGTCTATCCGACGTACAAGGCGCGGGTGAAGCTCGAGTTCCTGACCAGCTCGCGCATGGTGCTCGACGACGCGGCCGCGCGCCTCCAGGCGGCGGAGGAGGTGCGCGCGCGCGCCGTCGGCGAGGCGCCGCGCACCCTCGACCCGTCGGTGGTGCTGCGCGCGTCGCGTGACGCGCCCGAGCAGGCCGAGAAGATCGCGCGCTGGTTCGACGTGAAGGAGCACTGGGTCGCGCTCGGGCTCCTGCTCGGCCTCGGCACGATGGTGGCGCTGCTCGCGTGGGATCCGAAACGCGACGGCCGCGGGCCGTTGCCATTCGTGATCCTCGGCGCGCTGTCGACCTGCGCGGTGTCGTGGCTCGCCGCGGTCATCGGGCTCCTGACCACGGCGACGCGATCGTTCTGAGCCGAGGCCAGGGCGAACAAGTGCGCAACGCCGGACGTTCACGTTCCATGTACCGACTCCTCGCGCTCGTGGCCGTCGCCGGCTGCGGATCGTCCTCACCCGCACCGTCGCCGGTCGTGCCTTCCGCTCCGCCCGCGTCGCGCGTCCCGTGCTTCCCCGAGCGCACCGAGCCGCTGGTGGCGCTCGACATGTACCGGCAGCTCGAGAAGCACGCGATGAGCTGGATGATGCCCGACGACGAGCGCGTGCCGCCCGAGCCCTACGGCACGTGCCAGGTCGCCAGCAGTCAGCTCAGGGCCGCCGACGGCACGCTCGTCGCCGAGCTCGGCTGCGGCGTGCGCATCCTCGTCCCTGGCATCCGCGACGACCTCGGCCTCGAGCTCGGCACCGGCGCGCGCGGCCAGGACGTCCTCGATCGCCTCCCCGCCCCGACGCCGCCGCTCACCTGCTGGGCCAACGGCCCGGACCAGACGCGCTGCCGCCCCGACCGCGCCGACGACAGCGATACCGACGCGAGCTCGTACGTCGTCGCCGGCAGCTTCGCCGGCGACGCGCTCACCGGCGAAGAGGCGCTCGCCTTCTTCGCGCCGCGCCCCCTCGTCGAGCTCGACGTCAGCGTCTGGTGCCACTGACCGCGCGCCAGCAGGCGCCTACTCGGAGACGCAACCGAAAGCGCCACTCCCATCCCGCTCGACGCGACAGAAGTCCGCAGCCGTCACGACGGCGTCCGCCTGGACACGCGCCTCGGCGTCCCGCACCGCCTGGCAGCTGGACGGATCCTCGGACGCGAGGCACGCGGCCAGGTCGGCGCGTAGCGCCCGGGCGACCTCGACGCACATGAACCCGAAGTCGCCGCCGTTGACCTCGAAGTAAACGGTGGTCGCGCCCACCTCGAAGGGGGCCGCGTTCTCGAAGTCGAGATCGAGCAGCACGCGCTCGAACGTACCGCCGGTGTCGTCGAAGACGCCGAGGTGGCAGAAGTGAACGCCCAGCGACCCTTCGCTGCGCTTGAAGCCGCGCGCGACCCTGTAGGCGCGTTGCCCGACGGGCTGCGTGTCATCGAGGATGATCCGCTCGAACGCCACGTCGTCGGGCGCCAGGCGGCCCTCAGGGCTCTCGCTGCACGCCCCGTTGACGACCAAGGACGCCGCACACGCGGCGATGAAGAGAGAGTTGCTTGCCATGTCCGTCTCGTCTGCACGCCATGGGCCCACGCCGGGCGGGAACGACGCTTCACATGCCACTGCCGCCTCGCGTGATCTGCGCCCGTGATGAGCGCCGCTCGCCGTGAACGCCCGGCGACGCCGGCCGAGCGGGCGTCGAGAAACGAGATCGACCGCGTTTGCCGGTCGCCGTTTTCGCCCGCTACCAGGTGAAGGCGAGGGTCGACGTCACCAGCAGCGACGTGTCGCGCACCGGCGAGCGCGGGACGACCGGGCCGGCGACGCACTGCGGGCCGCGGCAGACGATCGTGTTCATCGGGTCCTCGCGCCCCGACGCGGTCAGCTGCCAGCCGAGCTGCCAGCCGATGCGCGCGAGGCCGAGCGGCTGCTCGAGGCGATGGTCGAGGTTGAGGCCGAAGCCGAAGACGGCGAAGGAGCGGGCCGCGTCGAGCGGGATCTCGCGCATCGGCTCGCCGAAGCTCGGCTTGTACCAGCGGTGGAACTGGCGCGCGAGGCCGGCCTCGCCGTAGATCGCGAGCATCGAGTTGGGCCCGAGCGAGCGCGAGCCGAGGCGGATGAGATCGGCGCGCGCGTTGGCGGAGAGGCGGTTGATGTTGCCGTGGCGCAGGGGCGACGGGCCGGGCTCCGAGAGCTCGGCGAAGACGTAGCCCGCCTCCAGCGTCACGCGGCCGATGCGCGGCCCGACGGAGACGGCGCCGCCGAGCGCGGTGTAGGTCTTGTCGTCGTGGATGATCCAGCCGACGGCGCTACCGACCCGCAGGTTGGGGCCCACGGTCTCGTGCGGCTCGTACGGATCTTCGATCCACCGCTTCGGCGGCGGCTGTGCTTCGTCGGCGACGGCGGTGAGCGGCAGTGTGAATCCAAGGCACAGCACACCGAGCCCCAAACCCCATCGTGCTCGTGGGATCGCGGTCATGGACGGCCTCCTCGACTGGAGGTCGCGGTTTCTGCACGATTCAGGCCGCCGCGAGCGCGGCGCGCATCACGGCGATCGGCGCAGGCTGCCCCGTCCACAACGTGAAGGCGCGCGCGCCCTGGTGCAGCAGCATGCCCGCGCCGTCCGTGGTCACGAGGCCACGTTGCGCGGCGCGGCGAACGAGCTCCGTCGCGCGGTGATAGACGAGCGTGGCCACCGCCGCCGTCGCGCCAAGGCGCTCGAGGGGCACGGTGTCGGCGAGCGCGGCGTCGGTGTCGGCGGCGAGGCCGGCGCTGGTGCCGTCGACGAGGAGCGCGGCGCCGTCGAGCAGCGCCGCGAGCTCGCGCCACGGCCTCGCGTCGCACCAGGTGACGGCGTCGGGACGGCGCGCGACGACGACGACCTCGGCGCCGGCGTCGGTGAGTCCCGCCGCCACGGCGCGCGCCGCACCACCACCGCCGAGGAGCACGGCACGACCACGGCCGGGATCGATCCCGGCCTCGGCGAGCGCGTCGACGAAGCCGCCGGCGTCGGTGTTGTGCCCGACGACGGCGCCGCCGTCGAACACCAGGCAGTTGACGGCGCCGCAGCGCGCGGCGAGTGGATCGACGCGTGTGCACGCGGCGAGCACGGCTTCCTTGTGCGGGATCGTGACGCTCGCGCCGAGCGCGCCGGTGGCGGCGAGCGCGCGCACGACCGTCGCCAGCTCCGCCGGCGGCACCGGCAAGGCGACGAACACGGCGTCGACGCCGGCTGCCGCGAACGCGGCGTTGTGCAGCGCCGGGCTCTTCGAGTGCGCGACCGGCCAGCCGAGCACCGCGGCCAGGCGCGTCGCCGACGTCACGCTCCGCCCGGCGGCGCTCACTTCCACGCTCCGAAGGTAACCCACCGGCGCAGCTGCGCGACGTCGGCGGCGGTGAGGACGCGCGTGAGCCGCCCCACGACGAGGTACGCGCCGGCATAGATCCCCGACATCGCCCCGAGGCGCGCGGCCGTGCCCATGTCTGCGAGGTACGGCCGCAGGAGCCACAGCCCGGCGCCGAGGCCGCCGGTGACGACGAGCCCGCGCAGGTAGAAGCGCCAGGGCAAGGCGATGCGCGTGCCGCCGCCCATCGCGTTGCCGATGCGATCGAGGGTGACCAGCCACGCCGGCACGTTGGCGACGACGGTCGCGATCGCCGCGCCGTTGGCGCCGAGCAGCAGGACGGCCGGCACCGTGAGGACGAGGTTGGAGCCGAGGATGAGCATGCTGGTCTTGACCAGCACCGGCGTCTGGTTGGTCGCCTGCAGCATCGGCCCGTACGCGGCGACGCGATGGAGCAGGACCACGGTGAAGATCTGGAACGGCACGGTCGCGCCCGCCGCGTGCTTCTCGCTCGCGAGCAGGAGCACGACCTCGGGCGCGGTCACGATGAGCAGCACGGCCAGCGGCAGCACCACCGCGATCGTCTTCTCGACGTTCGAGTACCAGAGCTGGCGCAGCTCGACGAGGTTGCCCTGCGCGAACAGGCGCACGTAGCGCACCTGCATCACCGCGCCGATCGCGTAGGGGATCATCGTGACCAGCGGGATCTCGAGCGCCGCCGCCGTGTAGTGCGAGAAGACCTCGCCGCCAAGCATGAGCTTGACGGTGTACTTGTCGACCTGCGGGTTGATCTTGCCGACGGTGGCGGCGAGCCCGGCGGGGATCGCCCAGAGCAAGATCGTCTTCATCTGCAGCTTGTCGAACCACCGCTCGGCGGGCGCGAGCGGGTAGAGCTTCCACAGGATCGCGAGGTGCGCCGCGAGGCGCGACAGCCCGAGCACCGCCATCGCGACGGGGATGATCTCGACCGACACCGGCAGGACGAGCGGCGCGACCGCGGCGCCGGTGCGCAGCGCGGCGAAGCCGAAGAACAGGGCCGACGCGGTGCCGGCGTAGCCGTGGGCGATGAGCTGGTTGACCGCCGGCTGGGTCGGCAGCTCGATCAGGATGACCAGCGCGAGCCACGGGATCGCCGACACCAGGTCGACCTCGGCATCGGACATCGCGTAGGCGGCGACCGCGCCGACGAGCGTCACCGGCAGGGCCGCGCCGAGGAGCAGGCTCGAGACCTGCCGCACGATCGCGGCCGCGCGCTCGGGAGACTTGCCGATGAAGTAGAAGACCGCGTCGGGGAGGCCGAGGGAGCCGAGCGCGATCGCGGTCTCGTACACGAGCAGGACCGCGGCGACGTAGCGGAACTCGACCTCGGAGTAGCTGTGGAGCGCGACGACGTACGTGATGAGGAGCAGCATCCCGGCCAGCGAGCGCGCGGCGACGTAGACCGCCGCGTCCTTCGCGGCCTTGGCGCGCTCCGCGCCGGGGTCCGAGGCCGCGCTCACGGTCGCGCTCCCTCCGCGTCGACGAGCGCGCGGGCCAGGGCGGCGACCGACAGCGGCGAGCTGCCCTCGGCCTTGTTGTTCACGATCACGTACGCGGGCTGGCCGCTGGCGAGCGCGCGCGCGATCAGCTCGACCAGCGCGCCGCGCACGATGCGATCGGGCTCGACCAGGCGATCGAACGGCTCGTAGGCGGCGCGCGCGCCCTCGTAGTCGCGGTGGTGCGCGAGCAACCAGCGCGCGACGAACGCCGGCGCTCCGGAGTCGCCCACCTCGCCGGTCACGCCCAGCAGACCGGCCTGTTCTTCGACGGGGGGAAGTCCTGGCATCGACGCCAGGCACGGTGCGACGCCCGCCGCGCGCAGACAACCTGCCAGATCGGGCGTGAGCAATTCAGGTGTTCGAATCTCGACAGCGTAGCGAGGGCCCTTCGGCAGCTCCCGCAGGAAGCGATAGAGCCGCTCGGCGAAGCGCCGCCCCGGCGACTTCTCGCGCGCGCCCGCGCCGGCGAGGAGCTCGGCCGGCTGCGGCGCCATCTGGAAGAGCAAGACGCCGCCCTTGTCGCGCAGACCCTCGACGAAAGGCGCGACGACCTGATCGCGCGCCCACGCGACGTCGAGGTAGCGCGGGTTCGGCTGACCGCGCAGCGCGCCGTAGCGCGCGTGCGACGGGTAGCGCGCGAGCGTGAGCGCCTCGTGCGCCTTCACCACGAAGCGGAAGCGCGCGGGCACCGACGCCGCGTACGCGGCCATGACGTCGACGGAGACCGGGTTGTAGAACGTGCGATCGAGCCCGACCGTCGCGAACAGCGGATGCGCGGCGTACGCGGCCAGCCCCTGGCGCGCGAGGAGCTGCTCGCTGTGCGCGTCGCCGTAGACGATGCCGGCCCAGCCCGGGAACGACCACGACGACGTGCCCAGGTAGACGCCGGCGGGAAGCCGGGCGCCGACGGCGCGAAGCTCGTCGTCGACGGCGGCGGGGCGCACGGCGGCCTTCGACTGAGCGGCCGGTTCGAACAGGTCGACTTGCGTCCCCATCACCGTGCGCGGTGGAGCACGATGATGTGCTCGCGCTTGGGCCGATCTCCGAAGAGATGGCGCTCGGGTCCCAGCTTCGGCCGCGCCTGCCACGCCCAGCCGACGACCTCGACGCGATCGTCGAGCACCGCGCGCAGATCCTCGTCGGCGAAGCACGGCCGCCCCGCGATCGAGTCACCGACGACGAGCGCCGCCAGCCCGCCGACCTCGAGCGCGCCGACGAGCGCGCTCACCGCGTCGCCCAGCCCCGCGCGCCAGCGCGTCGTCGCGGCCGCGCTGTTGGCGACGAACGAGCGCCGCGCGCCGAGCTCGCCCTCGGTGAACGCGCGGTGGCGGATGCCGAGGAAGTCGAAGCGCAGGCGGTGCTGCTCGGCGTAGTCGTACGTGCCGGCGTACGGCGGCGACGTGATGACCGCGCGCACCGGCGGGAGCTTCAGCGTGTCGAGCGCGCGCGCGTCGGCCTCGAACACCTGCGGCAAGGGGCCCGGCACGCGCGCCAGATCGTCGAGGCCGGCGATGATCATCTCGACCCGATCGCCGAACAGCCGCGCCGCCGCGCCGCGGGCGACCGCGCGCTCCACCCACGACGGGTCGGTGTCGCTCCGCCGGTGCGAGACCTTGTACAGGATGCCCGAGAGCGCCATCAGGAGCACCTCGGCGAGCTCGGCGTCGTCCTGCGCGACCTCGTCGATCGCGCCGGCGATCGACTCGAGCTCGCGGCGCACGTGCGGCGCGAACCACTTGCCGATGCGGCGCTGGCGCGCGTTCGGATCGAACCCCTCGGGTGCGCGCACCGGCGGCGGCGCCGCCGCCCCCGCACGCCGCGCCTCGCGCCCGGCGACGAGGACGTCACCGGCGATCCCGCGACCGAGCTCGCGCGCGCGCTTGCGTCGCGGCACCGGCGCGGTCCATGTCTTCACCCGCGCCAGACGCACGGCGAGCGGGTTGAGGTCGACGCCGAGCGCGCGACGCCCGCCGCGCTTCGCCTCGACCAGGACCGTGCCGCTGCCGCAGAAGGGGTCGAGCACCGTGTCGCCTCGGCGCGAGAGCCCGAGCACGAGGCGCGCGGCGGTCGTCGGGTGCATGCGGGCCGGGTAGGTGTGGAAGCCGTGCACGTGCGCGCGCGCCGCGGCTTCGGCGGGCGACGGCGCCGGCTCAGCCGGGCCGGTGGCGGCGCTCGTGCTCTCCGAGCCGGCGATGCTGCTCTCCACGTCGAGCGCGTGCGCGAGCAACGAGGCGTAGACGCCCTGGCCGCTGCGGCGCGCTTCGCCGCCGACGTGCGTGAGGCTGCGCCGCTCGCGGGGCGAAGTCACGGGCCGAGCTTCCGACCGGGGGCGCGCTCGGTGTGCGCGAGCGCCGCGTCGGCCTCGGCCTCCGCTTCGGCCAGCGCAGCCTCTTCGAGCGCCTGGAAGCGTGGGTCGACGGGCACCGGGGCGATCCGGAGCTGCGCCGAATCGGCGCTGCCGCCCAGCGAGCCGAGCTCGGCGTCGACGGCGAGCATCGTGTGCAGCTCGGCGGCGCGCTCGGCCGGGATCGACAGCGCCTCTGCGAGCTCGGCCGGGGTGGTGGCGAGGTTCGCGCGAGCGACCGCCTGTGCAGCGGCCGACCAGGCCGCGTCGAGCGCGGCGCGGAGGTCGACCGAGCGTGATTCGGCCTTCGAGCGCGCGACGAGCGCCGTCGCGAGCGTCGGTCCTGCGACCACCAGCAGCGTCAGCACGCCCCAGCTGAGCCCGAAGAAGCTGACCAGCAAGCCGAGCAGCAGCCCGGCCGCGGCGCCGATGCCGGCGCCTACCGCGAGGGCGCGAGAGGCGGCGCGGCCTCGGCGCAGCTGCTCCGCCTTTCGCAGCGTGTCCGCGCCGGAGGTGGGCAGCGCGACGCCGGCGGGCAGATCGATGCGAGGCCCGCCGCAGATGCGGCAGACGCGCCACAGCTCTTCGTCGGCGCGGCTCTCCGCGACCGCGCCGCAGTGTGGGCAACGCGCGCCGCCGCCCACCGCGGCCCGCTGGTTCTCGTAGGGATCGAAGCCCTGACTCACGGCGTCCACCTCTGCGCGCCGGCCAGTGGCGCGAGCGGCATCGTTACGCCGGTTCGCGGGACGCGCAAAGCGCGACCTCCACGCCGAGGCGCGCGCTCGCTCCGGCGTCCCGCCCTCGGTTGTGGCATGAACCACCCCGTGAGGCGGCGCCGACCTGCCCGGCTCGCGTTCGCGCTGCGCGACCGCAGGAGCCTCTTCGACGAGCGCGACCATGGGCTCGCGGCTCGCTTGTCGGTCGCTTACCTCGCGATGGCGGCGATCGGCGGCGGGCTCGCCGCGAAGTTCGTCGAGGGAGGCCCGTGGGCGATCCCCTCTCCGTGGCTCGAGCTCCCTCCGCTGGTGGCGGCGAGCGCATCGGCCTCCGCGGGCGTCGCGCTCGCGTTCGCGCTCGTCGTGTCGTCGAGGTACGCGATGGCGCGCGCCTCCTGGGCAGGTGAGCTCGCCGAGGCGCTGTCGCCGATCGCGAGTCGCCTCTCGGATCGAGGCATCGTCGCGGTGGCGCTGCTCTCGAGCCTCGGAGAGGAGCTGCTCTTTCGCGCCTTGCTGGTGCCGCTGCTCGGGGTGCTCGGCTCCAGCGTGCTGTTCGGGCTCATCCACCAGGTCCGCGGGCCTGCGCGGTGGGTCTGGGTCGCGTGGGCCACCGGCGCAGGGCTCGGTTTCGCGGCGCTCCTGCAGGCCTTCGGCTCGATCCTGGGCCCGCTCGTGGCGCACGCCCTGGTCAACGCTGCGAACCTCTCGTTCTTGCGCAGACTGTCTTCCGGCGCGGCGCGATCGGCGTCCGCGGGCGAACGCCTCGATCAGGCGAGTCGCCCGCCCGACGCTCTCGACTGAGCTCGACTCGAAGCGGGTGCGGGCGCTCCAGCACGCCGCGTGGATGGCTCGTCAGCCGTCGCCGGGTTTGCCGCCCGGGTTCGGCGGTGGCTCCGACCACCCCGACTCGAGTGTGTCCGGCTCGGCGGAGGAATCGGGTCGCTCGCTGAGCTTCGTGTCGGCGGTCCGCGTCACGGTCGAGAGGAACGAGGTCGGCTTCGACGCGACGCTCGGCTTCGCGTCGGTCGGTTTCGGGCCCGACTCGGGCTTCTGCGCAGCGGTGGGCGCGGCCGAGGGGCGTAGACCCGGCCGCACGCTCGCCGGCGGGCTGGAGCGGGTCCGCAGCGCAGGGGCGAAACCCGTCGACCCGCGAGGCGGTAGCGGGAGCTTGGGAGCGCGTGTCGTCGATGCGCTGGGCTTCGCAGGCGCGGGCGGTGGCATCACCTTGCGCGGAGGCACGACCGGTATGCTCGGCGGCGCGCTCTCGGGCACGATGGAGATGGGCCCCTTGGAGTCGGGCGGGAGGGAGGTCGGCTCCGCCCTGCGCGAGTCGGGTGGGCTCGGCGTGCCGCTGCCCATCGCGGTCCCGCCCGAACGCACCACCTCGCGTGCGAGCGTCTCCACCTGGCTCAGCATCGAGGGGCGGTCCTCGGAGGCGGGCTCGCCTTCTTCGGTGCGCGCTTCGTCTTCGAGGCGCGCCGCCTCCATGAGCAGGCCGTTCAGCAGCGGCGCGTCGTCGGGCATCTCCGTGGCGCTCGAGGGATGGAACTCGAAGCGCCCCTCCTCCCAGCCGAGCATCGCGCGCAAGAGCGCGAGCGGCGCGATCTGGGCACCGTCGAGCTGGCTCGCGACGACTCCTCCGGCCACGATCTCGACGTTCGCGCGGTGTTGCTTGCTGAACACGTCGAGCCGCCCACTGCGACGCTCGAGGTCGAGCAGCGTGAGCACCGTCGCGATCGAGAGGTGCGCGAGGTTGCCGCTCATGGCTGCGGCGCTCGCCGGCGGGATCGACAGCAGGCTCTTGCGGCTGCGCTGCAGGCGCTGCGCCATCTGGATGAGGGCCTCGACCTGCGCCACCACCTCGTCGATACGGAAGGGCTTCGTGATGTAGGCGTCGGCGCCGACCTGGAAGCCCTCGAGCCGGCTGTCTCGATCGTCGAGCCCGGAGAGGAAGACGAAGGGCGCCATCGACACCTTCGAGGGGTGCGAGCGGATGCGCCCGGCGACCCAGAAGCCGTTCTGGTCCGGCAGGTCGACGTCGCACACGATGCAGGCAGGCTGCTGCTCGACGGCGCGGAAGAAGCCGTCGGAGGCGCTCTCGGACAGGAGGACCTCGTAGCCTGCTTCGCGCATCGCGACCGAGAGCAGGCGCCCGACCCACTCGTCGTCGTCGATGACCAGCACGAGACCCTTCGACATCGCTGGGCTCACGGTATCATGCGCCTCGGCGCCCCGGCCAAATGGGGCGTACACTGTCGCCATGCCCAAAGAGCGCGTCGTCGTCGCGATGAGCGGAGGGGTCGACTCGGCCCTCGCTGCGGCGCGGCTCGTCGACGAGGGCTACGACGTCGTCGGCGTGACCCTCCACCTCTGGGACTACCCCGACCGGGGCCAGAAGGGCCGCTGCTGTGCGCCCGAGGACCAGTACGACGCCCGACGCGTCGCCGACCACCTCGGCGTCCCCCACTACACCTTCGATCGGCGTGAGCTCTTCGCCCGCGAGGTGGTGCGAGGTTTCGTCGACGCCTACCTCGAGGGCCAGACGCCGAGCCCCTGCGTCTCCTGCAACCGGACGGTGAAGCTGCGCGAGCTCTTGCCGATCGCGGATCGCCTCGGCGCTCGGTACGTCGCCACGGGCCACTACGCGCGGGTGGTCCGCCACGGCGGCGCGACCTATCTGGCCCGAGGCGCCGACCCGCAGAAGGACCAGGCCTACTTCCTCTACATGCTCCGGCCGGACGAGCTCGACCGGCTGGTCTTGCCGCTCGGCGGCTCGCTGAAGCCGGAGGTCCGCGCGGAGGCGCTCGCCCGCGGTCTGCCGGGTGCGGACAAGGGCGAGAGCCAGGAGCTCTGCTTCGTCGGCGACGAAGGCTACGCCGAGTTCGTCGCGCGCCGCGCCGATGGCCGGGTGCGCCCGGGGCGGATCCTCGGGCCCGCTGGCGAGGTCGTCGGCCAGCACGAGGGGCTGCACAAGTTCACCATCGGTCAGCGCAAGGGCCTCGGGGTCGCGCTCGGGCAGCCGGCCTTCGTCGTGGCGCTCGACGCCTCGGACGGCAGCGTGCGCCTGGGCTCCGAGGCCGAGCTCGCGGCGGAGGGAGCCTTGCTCGCCCCGGACTTCGCGCTGACCTACCCCGAGCGTGACGCCGAGCTCCCCGCCGCCGTGATCCAGGTGCGCGCGCGACACGGAGGCGCGGCCGGGCGACTCAGCCTCGACGGCTCGGGGCGTGCTCTCGTCCACTTCGACGAGCCCGTGCGCGCCGTCTCGCCGGGCCAGGTCGCCGTGCTCTACAGCGAAGACGGCAGGGTCTTGGGCGGTGGTACCATCGAAGCGCCGATCCGGGGAGCGTCGAGCGGCGTCGAGCCCGAGGGGCGCACGGTCGGCGAGGCGGAGCGAGCTCCCCGGGAGCAGCGCGCGTGAGGCCTCGGCGAGCCGGCCGTGCGTGGCGGTGGCTGGGCCGCGGGCTCTCGCTCTTGGCCGTCTCGGCGTCGGGCACGCTCGTCGTGAGCTGCGTGTCCGTCGGCGAGGGCGAGGGCTTCGTGCAGAGCGAGCAGCTCAACGCGCCCGAGTGCTGGGACGCAGCCTACGACCTCGCGCCGAACTTCTTCGCCGCCGAGCCGTTCCGCGACACGATGCAGATCCGGGTCCAACGTGGCAGCGACCTGAAGGAGGTGTCCGATGGAGTCACGATCCTGGTCACCTCGATCGAAGGCGTGCGCGCTCGCCTCGGGGAGGCCATCGAGGTCGGTCTTCCGCAGGGGGTCTCGCCTCCAGGGGTGCCGGTCGGCTGCGACGGCGCGCCCTGCCCGGAGCGCCTCGTCAACCTGGCCCTCTACCTGCACCAGTCCTGCCACAACCAGAACATGGTGCTCTACGCCACGGAGGGCACGATCACCTTCGAGGAGCTCTTCAGCGGCGATCCCAACGAAGACGACGCCGCCGAGAAGCTGACCGTCGCGCGCTTCGACGTCCTGGTCGGAGACCCGCGCGTGCTCGCCGACCCGGAGGTCGACGTCTCGACCGCGCAGAGCCGCCTCACGGGCTACTTCCGCTTCTTCTTCCAGCGCGGCCAGCCCGCCCAGCCCTTTCCCTGAGCCCGCACTCTCGAGGGCGGCACTCCGATCGTGCCCCTGGGCGCCGGCGTCCTCCCCGGGAGAGCCACGTTCGCTGCGGAGATGTACTCCGCTCGACCACATCCACCTGCGTGCTCACACCCGTCCAGGCCTCGTCGAAGTCGAGCGACTTCGGCAGAGCCGATGCAGGGGACGTGGCGATTTCGAACCGCTTCACGGTAGACTGAGCGACCCATGGCAGCACCGCCGCCTCGACCGTCCGCAGGACGCCCGGCCGCGCGTGCGGGCGCGCCTCCCGCGGGCGGCAGCTCGCGCGGAGCGTCGGGATCCGGGTCGG
>DDTA01000257.1:20418-22328 GCA_002344285.1 Myxococcales bacterium UBA2376 | reverse complement strand
GCGAGCGCGATCTCGCCGCCGTCGACGGCGGGCAGCGCGAGCTCGACCGGCGGTCCATCAGGCGCCACCGGCGTGGTGGCGGGCGCGGCCGGCTTGCCGCCGCAACCGGCGGCGCCGAGCGCGAGCCCGAGCGCGACCGTCGCGGCGAGCGACCTCACGACGCCCGCCGCAGCGACCACGCCAGGAGCGGCGGCGTGACCAGGGTCGTGACCATGACCATCAGGACGATCGCCGCGTACGTCTCCTGGGCGATCACCGGCTCGTCACCGAGCATGAGCGAGGCGCCGGTCGCCGCGAAGATGAGCCCGACCTCGCCGCGCGGGATCATCCCCAGCCCGACCGACAGCTTGTCCACGCCCTCGCCGTAGGCGACCAGCGAGCACGCCTGCTTGCCGACGATGGCGGCGACGGTCAACGCGCCGGCCATGGCCAGGGCCTCGGTGTTGCCGAACGCGCTCAGATCGACCGCGGCGCCGGTGAGGACGAAGAAGATCGGCGTCAGGAACTGCCCCAGCGGCTCGAGCCGCTCCTCGAGCGGCTTGTCGCCCTTGGAGAGGTGATCGTGGAACATCACCTCGTCGAGGATGAGGCCGGCGGCGAAGGCGCCGACGATCGCCGCGAGGCCCACGGCGTGCGCGGCCCACGCCGCGGTCAGGCACACACACAGGGACGTCGCGAGCAGGACGCCGTGCACGCGCAGCACGCTGGCGGCGCGGTAGAGGCGCTTCGAGACCCAGGGCCCCAGGGCGATGGCGACGGCCAGGAACCCGACCGCCTTGCCGATGATGATGAGGACCGCCACGGCGTCGAGGCTCTTGCCGCTGTTGGCGCCCGCGACGAGGCCGGAGACGACCGCCAGCACGATGAGGCCGAGGACGTCGTCGATCACGGCGGCGCCGAGCACGACCCGGCCGGTCGGCGAGTCGATGCGCCCGAGGTCCTTGAACACCCGCGCCGTGATCCCCACCGACGTCGCGGCGAGGACGGCGCCGATGAACAGGTGCGCATGCCAGCTGCGGTCGGGAGCGAGCAGGGCGTGCAGCCCGTAGCCGAGGCCCATCGGCAAGATGACCCCGACGCACGCGACGACGAACGCCGCGACGCCGACCCGCGCCATCGCGCCCATGTTGGACTCGAGACCGACCTGGAAGAGCAGGAGGATGACGCCCAGCTCGCCGAGGAAGGCGAGGTTGTGGTCGCCGATCGCGAAGTCGAGGACGTGCCAGCCGAGGAGATCGAGGTTGCCGATCACGATGCCGGCGGAGAGCTCGCCGAGCACGGCCGGCATGCCGATGCGCTCGAACAGATCGCCGCACAGCTTGGCGGCGCCGAGCATCACGGCGAGCGCGATGAGGAGGTTCGCGTCCACGGCGCTACCTCACCGCGTCACATCATGCCGCCGGCGGCGACGCTCATGCCGACCTGCATCAGCCACGGCACGTCGCCGGTGACGGCGATCTTGCCGGCGAAGAACGCCTGCGCCGGCTGCAGCGAGCCCGCGCGCAGCTGCTCGAGCGTCGGCACGTCCACGGTCACGGTCGCCGACGGCGCCGCGGCGCCGCCGAGCGCGACGGCCGCCTTCCAGGTGCGGCCGGCGAAGCCGGGGATCTCGACGTTGAGCGTGCCCTTCACCTGCGCGAGCGCCGCCAGCGGCAGCTTGGCCTCGCCGGTGATCGCCGCGGTCAGATCGAGCTGCGGCGGCACCAGCGCGCCCACGTCGCCCTCGCCCCACACCGCGGCGCGGAAGTCGGCCACCGGCTGCCGCAGCGTGACGAGCGCGTCGGCGTCGGCGCCGTCGGTGACGGCGAGCTGGCCGCCGGCGACGCGCAGCGTCCAGGCGCCGCCGCCATCGCCTTCGAGCTCGACGGCGACGACGGCGTCGGGCGCGCTGGCGCCCGCGGCGCGGGCGC
>DDTA01000257.1:20048-20362 GCA_002344285.1 Myxococcales bacterium UBA2376 | reverse complement strand
CTCCTTGCGGATGACGTCGACGCGGGCGTGCGCGCGTCGCTTCGGGCTCATGAGCACGGCGTCGGTCGGGACGCCGAGCGGGAGCACGTCGGGATCGGGAAGCTCCACGAACAGCGCCTTGGTGCCGGCCTCGACGATCGGCGCCGCCGCCAGTCCGCCGACCGCGGCCATGAGGCCGGTCACGGGGCCGCGGACGCCGCCGCGGCGCTCGACGTCGTCGTCCTCGTCGGCCTCGGGCATCACCAGGGTCACACCAGCGAGCCGGCGAGCCAGTCGGCCAGCTCGCCGACCGAGGTCACCATCGAGTTGGCGCG
>DDTA01000257.1:0-19986 GCA_002344285.1 Myxococcales bacterium UBA2376 | reverse complement strand
CCATCTCGCCGAAGAACTCCCCGGGGCCGAGACGCGCGAGCGAGTGGCCGTGCTTGGCGACCGCGACCTGACCGGTGAGGACGAGGTAGAGCGCGTCGCCGAGGCTGCCCTCCGCCACCACGACCTCGCCGGGTGAGAAGGTCTCGAGCTCACCGGCAGCGACGATGTGCTCGAGCTGCTCGGCGTTGAGGCGAGCCAGGAGCGGGTGGCGCTCCAGGAGCTGTGCGGTCGACACCCGCCCATCTTACACCCCTGGTGCTAACCTGCCCCGCGATGAAGCTCGCTGCCGTCGTCGCGGCCGTCGTCCTGGTTCCTGCCGCGGCCAGCGCCCAGTCGGTGATCCGGCGATACGTCGACGAGCCGACCGCAGGTCTCTACCTGCCGACCACCCCGCTCGCCGGTGATCACGATCCGCGCGCGCTCGTGCTCAACCCGGGCGGGCTCGAGCTCCTCGACGGCAGCGGCCTGGTGCTGGCGATCGACACGATGGACGCCGAGGCCGCGGCCTCGGCCGGCGCCGGCGTCGGGCTCTACTACGCGGGCGTCACGGGGGGCGGCCTCCTGCCCCGGCTCGGCGTCGGGCTCGGCGTCGAGGCGCTCCGCCCGCCGCGCGCGCAGCTCGATCCCGATCCCGGCACGCCCACGCGGCTCAGCTTCGGGATGTCCTTGCCGTTCGGCAGGAGCGGCGGGCTCGGCGTCACGTGGCACCGCTTCGCCGGCGAGACGCCGGCGCGCGGGACGTGGACGGCGGATCTCGGCGTCGCGTATCGCTTCGGCAACCACGCCGCGCTCGGCATGGTCGCCCGCGATCTCGGGGCGCCCACCATCGGTGGCGTGCCGGTGCAGCGCCGCTACGAGCTCGAGCTGACCGGGCGGCCGCTCGGCACCGATCGCCTCGAGGTCGGCCTCGGCGGTCGCGTCGGCGAGCGGCGCGGCGATCTCGACGGCTGGGCTCGGGTCTCGACGCGCGTCGCGCGCGGGGTGTTCCTGCACGCCGCCGCCGAGAGCCGCGAGCTGGTCGTGCTCGAGACCACGGCCAGCGGGACGCGCGAGCTCGAGGAGCGCGATCTCGCGGTGTCGGCGGGCGTCGAGGTCTCGTTCGGCGCGGTGGGCGCGGCGCTCTGGGGCACCGGCCGCCTCGACGAGCGCGGCGACCGGCGGCTGCTCGGCGGCGCGGCGATCGTGCGCTGGTCGTCGAAGCCGGCGCCGGCCGTGCAGGGACGCGGCGATCGCATCGAGCGCATCGAGCTCACCGGCGGCGTCGGGCCGCGCGAGGTGACCGCCGCCGTGCTCCGCCTGCGCGCGATCGCGCGTGATCCGGCGGTGCGTGGCGTCGTGCTCGCGCTCGACGGCGTCGGCGCCGGCTGGGGCTCGATGCAGGAGCTGCGCGAGGAGGTGAAGGCGGTGTCGCGGTCGGGCAAGAAGGTCTTCGCGTACCTCGTCGCCGCGTCGGCGCGCGACTACTGGCTGGCGAGCGCCGCCGACAAGATCTACCTCGACCCCGCGGGCGGCGTGCGCCTCGTCGGCTTCGCGGGCACGACGCTCTACTTCAAGGGCGCGTTCGACAAGCTGGGCGTCTCGGCGCAGTTCGAGAAGATCGCCGAGTACAAGAGCGCGCCCGAGCAGTACACCGAGGTCGAGCCGACCGAGCCGGCGCTCCGCATGCGCAACGAGCTCTACGACAGCCTGTGGGAGAGCTTCATCGCCGGCATCGTCGAGGGGCGCCGCCTCGATCGCGAGACGGTCGAGGAGCTGATCGACGGCGGCCCGTACACCGCCGGGCAGCTCGAGCGGGACACCAGGCTCGTCGACGCCGTGGCAGCGCCCGAGCGCGTCGCCGAGCTGGTGGCGATCGAGCTCGGCGGCCTGGCGCCGGTCACGGAGGCGCCGGCCGAGAAGGACGATCGCTGGAAGCGGCCGTCGGTCGTCGTCATCTACGCCGACGGCGACATCGTCGACGGCAAGTCGATGACCATCCCGTTCCTCGGCCGCAAGCTGGTCGGCAGCGAGACCATCTCGGGGCTCATCGCCGCCGCGCGCGAGAGTCCGGAGGTCGGCGCGATCGTGATCCGCATCGATTCGCCCGGCGGCAGCGCGCTCGCCTCGGAGGTGATGTCACGCGAGGTCTTCAAGACCCGCGGGAGGAAGCCCATCATCTGCTCCATGGGCGACGTCGCCGCCTCCGGCGGCTACTTCCTGGCCGCCGGCTGCGACGTGATCTTCGCCGAGCCGATGACGATCACAGGGTCGATCGGCATCTTCTACGGCAAGTTCGATCTGTCGGGGCTGATGGCGAAGCTCGGCGTCACCAGCGAGACGTTCCGCCGCGGGCGCCGCGCCGACATGGAGAGCATGTACCGGCCGTACACCGACGAGGAGCGCGTCGTGCTCCACGATCGCCTCACGTACTTCTACGGCCGCTTCACCGAGACCGTCGCGCGCGGGCGCGGCATGACCCAGACCCGCGTCGACGAGCTCGGGCGCGGCCGCGTGTGGTCGGGCGCGCAGGCCAAGGAGGTCGGCCTCGTCGATCGTCTGGGCGGCATCGGCGACGCGATCACGCTCGCCAAGGAGCGCATGGGGCTCGGCCCCGACGACAAGGTCCGCGTGATCGCGCTGCCCAGGCCGTCGGCCGGGCTCGTGCAGAAGCTCCTCGGCCTCGGCGCGAGCGCGCGCGAGCCCGCGCTCGGCCTGGGCGATCTGCCGGCGGCGAAGGCGCTCCTCGACGGCATCCCGGCGTCGATCCTCGTCGCTCCCGACGCCGCCCAGGCGCGGCTGCCCTACGACATCGTGTGGGACTGAGACGCGCATGGCGAAGGACCGTTCACGGCCGTTCTCGCGCAAGCACGCGCGCTACTGGATGACCGCGGCCGGCGGCATGGTGATCATCATGGTCGTGAACGTCGTCCTCGGCTTCACGCTGTTCGATCGCGACGAGAAGACGAAGACCGTGCCGGCCTACCAGCCGATCCCGCCGATCCCGGCGTGGGCGTACGACGCCGCCGTCGACGCGCCGCACCCGAACGACCTCGACGCGGGCGTCGACGCCGGGTCGCGATGAGCTCTCCCGACACCGTGCTCACGGGCAAGCAGGATCGTTATCGCGTCGACCGCGAGCTCGGTCGCGGTGGGTTCGGCGTCACCCACCTGGCGCGCCGGGAACGTGACGGAGCCCAGGTCGTGATCAAGCGCCTGCGCATGGACCGGCTCGACGACTGGAAGGCGTTCGATCTGTTCGAGCGCGAGGCCAGGGTGCTGCGCGCCTTGCGCCACCCGAACATCCCCGCCTTCGTGGATCACTTCGAGCTCCAGGAGGGTGGGAAGCTGCGAGGGTTCGCGCTCGTCCAGGAGTACGTCGAGGGCCGGACACTGCGCGAGCTGCAGGGCAAGCTCGACGCGGCGGCCTTGCGTGGCTGCCTCACGCGCCTGCTCGAGGTCTGCCGGTACCTGCACGCGCAGGACCCGCCGGTGATCCACCGCGACATCAACCCCAAGAACGTGCTCGTGCGCGAGAGCGGCGAGCCGGTGCTGATCGACTTCGGCACGGTGCAGAACGCGCTGCGCTCCGCCGACACCGTGTCCTCCACGTCGGCCGGCACCTTCGGCTATGCCCCGAGCGAGCAGCTGATCGGCCGCGCGGTTCCGGCGAGCGACCTGTTCGGCCTGGCGATGACGTACCTGGCGGTCGCGAGCGGGCGCGAGCCGGAGGCGATGCCCTTCGCCGGCAACCGCGTGCAGGTGAGCGAGGTGCTGCGCGGCCACGACGCGCACCCGCGGCTCAAGCTGTTGCTCGAGGAGATGACCGATCCGGACGCCGCGCGCCGTCCCGCCTCGGCCGGCGACGTGCTCGCGCGGATGCAAGGGATCCCGACGACGGCGGCGGCGTCGTCGTCTCCGGCGGTCGCGCTGGTGCCCGCCACCGACGACGACCCCGCCGCGCGAGCCGAGCGCACCTGGCGCGCGCGGGCCGAGCGCGCCCGCGCGGTCGGCGCCGGCGCGGCGAGGCCCGGCCAGGTCCCGGACACCGAGCGGATCAACGCCGCCAGCTTCGACGAGACCGGCGCGCACGCGCTGCTCTCGTTCGGCACCATGGTCTTCACGGGGCCGCCGGTGGCGCGCCTCGAGCTGGCGACCCTGGCGGTGCGCGCGCTCGAGGTCGAGGGAACGCCGGGCCATCCGCACGTCCAGCTCGCCGCCGACGGACGATCCGCGCTGTTCACCTCGTTCGACGACAGCCTCCTGGTCACGTGTCAGCCCGACGGCTCGTCGCGCGCCCACAAGCTGATCGGCGTCCCCTGGCAGGGGCTCGTCGGCGGCGGGGTCGGCGCCTACGCGATCAGCCCCGATCACGCGCAGCTCGCCGTCTTCGAGCGAAAGCTCGCGCTGTTCGACCTCGCCCGTGGCACCGTGGCCCAGACGATCGAGCCCCAGGTGAGGCACTGGGGGCGCAGTCAGGTCCGCTTCGTGCCCGACGGCAGCGCGATCCTCATCGACCAGGTCGCCGACCGATGCCTGGTCGATCCGTCGGGCGAGACCGTGAAGGTCGAGTGGGACGCGCACGCGTTCGCCTCGGACGGGCACGCCGTCGCGATCGCGGAGGACGGAAAGGTCTCGGTGGGCGTGGCCGAGCGCTTCGTCCCGCTGCGCTGGCGCGTGGCTCCGAAGACGATCTGGAAGTCCGCCGAGGATGTGCGGCGGCTCCGCTATTCACCCGACGATCGCTTGCTCGCGGTCACCCTCCGCTCGGATCGGATCGTCGTGATCGACGCGGCCACCGGCGCCGAGCTCCTGAAGATCGACGATCCCCACCGTCCCGGCGCCGGCTTCCGGAACCTCCACGACGTCGGCTTCAGCGCGGACGGCCGGCGCGTGCTGGTCGCGGGGAGCTGCACCGTCCATCCGCTCGCGACCGATCGTGAGGACGCCATCGCGGTCTACTCGCTCACCCAGCGGCGGCCGCTCGGCACGATCCGCCGGCGCGGCGACGAGGGGCTCGCGCTGTACGCGTTCACGCCGTTCGGCGTCCACGGCCCGCTCGACCGCGATCCGGTGAAGCGCATCCTCCTCGACGAGCCGGTCGCCGACGTGCTCGGCAACGGCGCGGCGAGCGGCCTCGACTTCGCCGATCGCGTCGACCACTGGGGCGCGCTGGTCGGCGCCGGGCGGCTCCCGGCCGACCTCGATCTCGCGCCGCTCGTCGAGGCCAGCGCCGGCCTCACGCACCTCCTGCCGATCGCCGTCGAGCGCGTCGCCAACCCGGCGGCCGGCGCCGCGCCGCGTTTCGGCCAGGCCGCGGGCGCCGGTGCGACGCTGCCGGTGCCGGCGCTGCTCGACCAGCTGCGATGGCTGGCCGGCAAGGGTCCCGACGAGCAGGACGCGCTGTTCGAGCCGATGCTCGCCGCCGAGATCGCGCGTGAGGTGGCCGCGCAGCCGAAGCCGGCGGCAGGCGCGCGCGGCTCGCGCTTCTGGCTGGCCGTCGCGCTGGTCGCGCTGGTCGCGCTGGCCGCGGCCGCCGCGCTGGCCGGCCGCTGACCCTCAGGCGGCGGCGCGGCGCTGGTGCTTCCACCAGTGGCGCGCCTGTTCCTGGGTCCACGGCGGCAGGCCGATCGCGTCGAGGCGCTGGAGCACCTCGGTCATCGAGCGCAGGCGCTGCTTGGGCTCCGGGTGCAAGCAGTCGTTGACCAGCTCGACGAGCGCCGAGGGCAGCTCGGGGACGAGCTTGTGGAGGGCGACCGGCGACGCCCGCAGCTGCGCGTTGATCGTCGCCTGCGGCGTCGGCCCCGAGAACGGCACGCGGCCGGCGAGCAGCGTGTAGAAGATCGCGCCGATCGCGTAGATGTCGACGCGCTCGTCGGCCTCGCGGCCGCGCAGCACCTCGGGCGCGATGAAGCCGGGCGAGCCGATGATGAGGCCGGCGTCGGTCGGCGGCCCGCGGTGATCCTCGTCGCCGGGCATGCTGCGGATGCGCTTGACCAGACCGAAGTCGAGCACCTTCACGATGTCGTATTGCTCGCCGCGTACGGTGACCATCAGGTTCGCGGGCGCGAGATCGCGGTGGATGATGCGCTTGCCGTGGGCCTCGCGCAGCGCCTGCGCGATCTGGCGGACGAAGTCGGCCGCCCGGGCCGGCGGCAACGGGCCGTGGGTCGCGATCAGGTCACGCACGGTGATCCCGTCGAGGAGCTCCATCGCGTAGAAGAAGAGACCGTCGGCGGTGACGCCGAAGTCGTAGACCTGCACCACGCTCGGGTGCTGGAGCTTGGCGGCCAGGCGCACCTCGCGCTCGAAGCGCGCCCGCGAGGCCGCGTCGACCAGATCGGGCGCGAGGATCTTGAGCGCCGCTGGCCGCTTGAGCAGGAGGTGCTGTGCCTGGTAGACGACGCCCATCGCGCCGCGTCCGATCTCGCGCTCGACGCGGTACTGGCCGAGGCGCGTCATCGAGTGCAAGCGGCTGCGGTTCGACAGCAGCCACGCGGCGCCGCCGGCGAGGAGGGTCGCCAGGAGCGTGAGCCCGCCGCCGAGCGCGAGCGCGGCGACCGGCGTGGGCACGCCGTGTCGGTCGCCGACGCGCAGGCGCCAGGTGCGCCCGTAGAGCGGCATCGCGATGTCGACGTGGGGCTCGCCGCTGACGCGCGCGGCGGCGCCGGCGCGGGTCTCGTAGAGGAGCTGGACGTCGTCGTCCGTGATGTCATCGAGGGTGACGTCGAGCGACGCCGCGGCATGGTGGCGCGTGATGGCGTCGCCGACCATGTCGCGCACGCGGAAGATGAGGATGCCGACGCCGAGCACGTCGCGGCAGCGCACGAGGGCGTCGGCGGGGACCTGGCTGTTCCGCCAGACGGGCTCGTAGAGGATCACCGACGCGATGTCCCGGGCGTCCTCGACGAGGCGGTAGCGCGGCGAGAAGAGCATGCGTCCGCTCGCGCACGCGCGCTCGAACACCGCGGCCGCCTCCGGGCGAGACAGCACGTCGAACCCGACGGCGGGGTTGTCGGGGACGGCGTAGAGGATGGGCACGTAGCGCGCGCGCTCGGCGGCGGGGACGAGGCCGTTCGCGCCGGGCTCGCGGATCGTCCAGCCCGGGCGACCGTCCGCTTGCACGCGGGCCTCGAGCGCGGCGCGCTCGTTCATCTGCACCAGCGGCGCCCACTCGATCGCGTAGATCCGCGGCGTGCGCCGGTGGACCGACGCGGCGATCGCCTCGTAGCTCGCGCGATCGAGGTCCGGCGCCTGCGCGATCACGGCGTCGATCGTCTGCAGCGCCTCGGCCGGCAGCCGCACGCGCTCGGTGACGGCGAAGCCGAGCTCGGCGGCGGTGCGCTCGAGCGCGTGACGCCGTTCGCGGCGGGCGCGGCCGTCGAGCAGGCGGACGACGGTCACGGTGGCCGCGATCCCGGCGAGCGCCACGATCAGCGGAAGCCACCACCAGCGTCGCCGCATGGGTGAACGGTAACAGGGATCAGTTGACGGAGGCGTCAGCCGCGGCGTTCGCGCGCCCGGTGATCTTCTTGACGAACCACGCCGCGCCGACGAGCAAGAACTTCGGGTCGCGGAAGAAGCTCGGCGCCTTGCCCTCGAACGCGTGACCGACGAACTGCAGGATCCAGCCGGCGACGAACATGCCCGCGCCGAGCAGCGGGTTGAACGGCACCACGGCGAGCGACGCGATGATCGTCGGGATGCCGACCGTGTGGAGCGCCTTGTTGACCGGGTGCTGGTGGTCCTGCCGGTAGGTCTCGAGATAGGCCTTGAGGTCGAACGCCATGGGTACTCCGCGTGGGTTGGGTCGCCTGAAAGTGGTAAGACCACTTATCACGACGCGCCGCGCCGTGCAAGGAGGAACGATGCGAGGTCCCAGGCCAGAGGTGCGGTGATCTCGATGTGTTCGGAGGGCCGATCGGGGTGCGGGATGCGGATCCGCCAGGCGTGCAGGGCCTGGCGTGGGAGCTCGACCTCGAGGGCGAGGCCGCGGGTCCAGCCGCGATCGCAGAAGCGGATGAAGGCGTCCTCCCCCGCGCCGTAGAGCTTGTCGCCGACGATCGGGAAGCCGGCGTGCGCGAGGTGGGCGCGGATCTGATGCTGGCGACCGGTGACGAGGCGACAGCGTACGAGCGCGTAGCCCGGCACGCGCTCGAGCACGCTCACGCACGTCATCGATGGCAGCCCGCCGTCGCGGACGAGCATGCGCACGTGGGGGAGCCGGCTCGGATCGCCGGGCTGCGCGAGGTGGAGCGGGAAGTCGAGCGCGAGCTCCTCGCCGTCCGCGTCGGGCCACGGCGGGTGGCCCTTCACGATCGCGACGTACACCTTCTCGGCTCGTTTCGTCGCGAACGTCGACTTGAGCGCGGCCGCTGCGGTGGCGCCGTTGGCGAGGACGAGCACCCCCGACGTCTCGCGATCGAGGCGATGGCAGATCTGCCAGGCGTCGTCGGGGAAGCGCTCGGACACCACGCGCATGAGCGTGTTGAAGTAGAACTTGGCCGAGGCGTGCACGGGGAGGCCGGCGGGCTTGTCGACGACGAGCACGCTCGCGTCCTGGTAGAGGATGCCGAACGTGCGCGGGCAGGGCGGCTCGGCGCGGGCGGGCCGGCGGATCACCCACGTGTCGCCGGTCGCCACGGTGGTCGCGGTGCGGAACGGTCGAGGATCGCCATCGCCGCGCGAGAGCTGGGTGCGGATGACGGTCTGGATGCGGGTGCGCGACAGCCGCGGGATCATCCGCTTCAGGTAGTGGTCGAGGCGGTGGCCGGCGAAGTCCTCGGTGACCTCGAAGCGGCGCTCGATGATGTGCGGCGTGCCGTCGGGGCGAAGGTGCGCGCGCAGGCCCATGTCGACGCCGGGAGGCGGTGACCACCACGGGCCGAGATCGGCGAACTGCGCGGTGCCGGTGGCGTCGCTGATGTCGTCGGCGTCGGCGGTGTCGGCGTCGGCGTCGGCGTCGGCGTCGGCGTCGGCGTCGAGATCAGCGTCGTTGTCGTCGAGATCGGGCACGGGCACGGGCACGGGCACGGGCACGGGCCGCGCGCGGGCTAGGGGAGGTCTCGGAACTGGTCGGGCTCGAGCTGATACTTGCGCATCTTGTTGTAGATCGTCCCGCGCGACCAGCCGAGCGCGCGCGCGACGGCGGGGATCCGTCCGCGATAACGGGTCAGCGCGGCGACGAGCAGATCGCGCTCGACGTCGACGACCGCGCGGATCGGGCCGCCGGGTGTGTTCGACGAGGTGGTCGCGCCGGCGGGGATCCCGGTCGACGACGACGCCATCGTGCCCGGCGAGTACGCCATCGGCAGGGCGTGGCCGTAGGGCGGCGTGGCCGCGCCCGCGTACGGCGGCAAGGCGTGGCCGTATGGCGGCGTCGCCCCGAACGGCGCCGCCGACGGGCCGAGCGGCACGGTGGGCGCCGTCGGCATCGTCGGCATCGGGGGCATCGGCATCATCGGCGGCGTCGGCGGCGAGGTCACCCGGCGCGGGCGCTCACGCAAGGTCATCGGGATCTCGGCGACCACGACGGCGTCGGGCGCGGCGAGCGCGACCTCGCTCTCGAGCACGTGCTCGAGCTCGCGGATGTTGCCCGGCCACGGATACGCGACCAGCGCGTCCATCACCGCGGGGGCGACGCGGGTGAGCTTCTTGCCCGCCTTGCTCGCGTACACGCGGAGGAAGTGATCGACGAGCGCGGCGATGTCGCCCTTGCGCTCGCGCAGGGGCGGCAGCTCGATGTTGATGACGCGGAGGCGATAGTAGAGATCGCGGCGGAAGAGACCGCGCTGGGCCTCGTCGTCGAGATCGCGATTGGTGGTGGCGACGATCCGGCACGAGAGCGGCAGCTCGCGCACCCCACCGAGGCGCGACACCGTCTTCTCCTGGAGGACGCGCAGGAGCTTGACCTGCATGTCGAGCGGCATGTCGCCGATCTCGTCGAGCAGGAGCATGCCACCCTCGGCGATCTCGAACTTGCCGGGGCGCCCGCCCTTGCGCGCGCCGGTGAACGCGCCCGCCTCGTAGCCGAAGAGCTCGCTCTCGAGGAGGTCGCGCGGGATCGCGGCGCAGTTGACCGCGACGAACGGGCCGCCGGAGCGCGCCGAGGCATTGTGGATGGCCTGCGCCAGCACCTCCTTGCCCGTGCCGCTCTCGCCGCTGATGAGCACGGCCGCGTCGCTCTGGGCGGCGGCCTCGGCGAGGCCGATGATGTGGCGCAACGCCGGCGAGCGGCCGACGAGATCGCCGAGCACGTACCGCGCGCTGGTGCCGACCATGCGCTGGGCGAGGCTCGACGCGCGCTTGAGCTCGGTGAGCGTCGCGACCAGCCCGACGGCGAGGCCATGATCGTCGCGGATGAGGCGGGTGGTGACGAGGAAGTCGCCGCTGCCGAGCACGACCGCGCGACCGTCGAGCTCCTCGGCGCGCGCGGCGGCGTCGGTGAGGAGCGCCAGCACCGCGCGGCCGTCGGGGTTCGCGAGCTCGTGAGCGCGCCTGCCGCGCACGGGCTCGCGGTTCGGCGACGTGGGGAGGCCGAGGAGGCGCGCGGCCGTGGTGTTCATCGCGGTCACCGCGCCGCCGGCGTCGATCGCGACCACGCCGTCACCGATCGCCTCGAGCGTGGCGGCGGTCGTGCGCGCGCTCAGGCGCAGCTCGTCGGTGATGCGCGCGTTCTCGACCACGGTCGCGACCTGTGCGGCGAACACGGTCAAGAGGTCGAGGTCACGCTCGCTGAACACGCCGCCCGACGGCTCCTTGTCGACCCAGACCGCGCCGACCACGCGGCCGCCGCCGGCGCGCAGCGGGACGACCATCGCGGCGCCGAGCTTGGTCATCGTCCGGCGACCGGACGCGCGCCCTGGGGGCCCGGCGGCGGCGATGAGCATCGGCCGCCCGGAGGCCGCGCGCGCCGCGCTGATCGCGTCGCTCCAGGGGCCGCCCGACGCCGGCTCGAGGCCGATCGCGGCGGGTTGTGCGCCGGCGATGTCGACCACGACGCGATCTGCGGTCACCAGGTGGCAGGCGAGGCTGGCGACCTGCGTCGGCATCGTGGCGAACGCGGTCTCCTGCGCGAGCTGGCGCACGAGGTCGAGCAGGCCGCGGATGTTCTCGCGATCGACCACGACCGCGTTGACCGCGGCGACGAAGCGATCCTCGGCCATCGTGAGATCGCGCAGCGAGCTCGTCACCGTCGCCTCGACGGCGCGCAGCTCGGAGCCGGCGGCGGCGGGGCCGCGGGCGGTCAGATCGTGCAGGCGACCGGCGGCCTCCTGCACCGAGCGGCGATGGTCGCGGAGCTCGGCGAGGAGCGGCGCCAGCTCGGCGGCCTCGGCGCGATCGGTGGCGCGCCGGCCGAACCGGCGGAACGCGTCGCGCACGCGCTCGAGATCGTGCATGCCGCCGGTGGCGCGGAAGAGCTCCTGCGCCTGCGCCAGGTGTCCGGCGGCGGGCTCGGGGGCGGCGTCGCGCTCGGCCAGGGTCCCGAGCACGAGCCCCAGGGCCAGGTGCGCCTCGGCGAGCGCGCGCCGTGCACCGCCGGCGGCCGCGGCCTCCACCGCGGCGCGGTACGCGGCGAAGGCTGCGGGCAGGTCGCCTGCGTGCTCGGCCAGCTCTCCCGCCGCCATCGACACGCGCGCCGAGAGCGTCGCGTCGTCGACGGTCCGCGCGTCGCCGCGCGCGAGGTCGATGAACACCTGGGCCTCGGCGAGCTCCCCGCGGCGGGCGAGGGTGCGTGCCAGGGCAGCGGCCGAGCGCGCGAGCGCCGCGCCGTTCCAGTACTCGTCCCAGTGCGCGCGCGCCGCGACGAGGAGGTCTCGCGCCCCGTCGAGATCTCCGCGGGCCAGGGCGCTCTCGCCGAGGAGCAGCTGCACCTGGGCGCGCAGCTCGTCGTCGCCGATGCGCTCCGCGTGATCGAGCGCCCGATCGAGGAACGTGAGCGCGCGATCGTGCTCGCCGCGGGTGGCGCAGACCTCGGCGAGGTCGACGTCGACCGCGGCGGCGCCGCGCGTGTCGTCGAGCTCGGTGTAGCGACGGCGCGCCGCGCTCAGGTACCGGAGCGCCTGCTCGGGCTCACCGGCGTCGCGAAATCGCCGCCCGAGCTGGGCCTCGACGCTCGCGCGCTCCGCGTCGGGCAGGGCTTGCCCCAACCGCTCGGTGAGCTCGCGCAGGTCCCCAGGCACTACGGGGCCATCTTATACCGATTGACGTGCGGCGGGGCGCCTCCGATTCAGCCTGGGAGCGGCGCCGCGGCGCGGGTCTCTTGCTTGACCGAGAAGCGCGGCGATGCCTCGACCAGCTCGAGGAACATGCGCGTCATCTCGCCGGCGAGCGCCTGCAGCTCGTCCTCGCTCATCAGCTTTCGTACGAGCGGGAAGAGCTCGGCCTCCTCCTCGTCGCGGGCGTGATGCCGGATCGTCTCCTTCAGCACGCAGAGCTTCGCGTCCCACTGCGGGTCCACGACCTCGAGCTCGACCATGTCGGCGAGCACGCGCTTCACCGCCAGGTGCTCCTCCGTCGATTCGTGGAGCAACTTGCGGGTCTGGTCGTCGAGGACGACGGGATAGAAGAGCGTCTCCTCGATCTTGGCGTGCGCTGCGATGTTGTCGGCCAGCTCGACGAAGAGCTGGTGCTTGAGGGCGGGATCGTCCGCGTCCTCGATCTCCTCGATCAACCCTTCCACGTCGTCGTGTTGTGATTCGAGGAGCTCGAGCGCGTCTATCTGATCGGTTTCGGTGTTTGGCATGGTCCTCATCCGTGTGCGGCGTGTACCGGCGGCTGGCGTGCTCGACGCGCTCACGCGCGCCGGCGGCACGCCATGGCGGCCGTCAGCAGGGCTGCCGCGAGCGTCGTCAGGTGAAAGAGGTACATGCGCCCTGACGAAGCAGGATGCGTGCCGCGGATGGTAGGATGCGAAGGCCCGGGGGCCCGACCAGCAGAACGATGAGCAAGAAGTTCCCAGACTTCGTCCCGCCCACCAAGGTCGCGTTCCTGGATCGCGGCGCCACGCTCCACCTCCGCCAGTGCACCCTGTCCGGGCTCGAGGGTCTCGAGGGCGACTGGACCTTCGAGAAGGACGAGGTCCGCATCGGCTCGATGGACGACAACGACGTCGTCGTGCGCGACGACACGGTCTCGCGGTACCACTGCAAGATCGTGCAGGAGGACACCGGCTACGTGCTGGTCGACCTGCGCTCGACGAACGGGACGTTCATCAACAAGGTGCGGGTGCGCGAGGGCTTCCTCAAGCCGGGATGCACCATCGGCGTGGGGCAGAGCCAGCTGCGCTTCAACGCACGCGAGGCCGAGGTGCCGATCGTGCCGTCCCGTTCGGATCGTTGCGGCTCGTTGATCGGCGGCAACGCGCGGATGCGCGAGATCTACACCATCCTCGAGCGCATCGCGCCGACCAACACGACGGTGGTGATCGAGGGCGAGACCGGGACCGGCAAGGAGGTCGTCGCGCAGACGATCCATGGCCTGTCGCCGCGCAAGGCCAAGGAGCTGGTGGTGTTCGACTGCGGCGCCGTGCCGCCCAACCTGATCGAGAGCGAGCTCTTCGGCCACGAGAAGGGCAGCTTCACCGGCGCCGTGATGACGCGGCAGGGGCTGTTCGAGCTCGCCGACGGCGGGACCCTGTTCCTCGACGAGCTCGGCGAGCTGCCGCTCGACCTGCAACCCAAGCTCCTGCGCGCGCTCGAGCAGCGCGAGGTGCGGCGGGTCGGCGGCGCCAAGGCGAGCAAGGTCGACGTGCGCATCATCGCGGCGACCAACCGCAACCTCGAGGAGGAGGTGCGCGCGGGGCGCTTCCGGCAGGATCTCTTCTACCGGCTGAGCGTCGTGCGGCTGAAGCTGCCGTCGCTGCGCGAGCGCGTCGACGACCTCACCGTGCTGGTGCCGCACTTCCTGAAGACGATGGGCTACAACCGCGACGCCGACGGCAACCAGCGCGTGCGCCACGTCTCGCGCGAGGCGATGGCCGCGCTCGGGTCGTACGCGTGGCCGGGCAACGTGCGCGAGCTGGTCAACGTGGTCGAGCGCGCGGTGTCGTTCGCCGACGGCGAGACGCTCGAGCTCGCCGATCTGCCCGACGTGATCCGCGAGGTGCGGCGGACCGCGCCGGTGCGCGCGCTCACGTCGGAGGCGCGCGCGGCGACGGCGGGTCCGGCGCCGCGGCCTCCGGAGGAGCTCCTCGCCGACGGCGTGACCTTCAAGGACGCCAAGGAGAAGTGGGTCTCCTCGTTCGAGCGCGACTACATCGTGTCGCTGCTCAAGCGCCACGGCGGCAACATCTCGCACGCGGCGCGCGAGGCCGACATCGACCGCAAGTACTTCCGCAAGCTGATGAAGAAGTACGAGATCGAGGCCCTGGGCGTCGCCAGCGAGGACGACGAGGAGCCGTGACGCGGACGCGGTGGCTCGGCGTCGTCGCCAGCGTGGTCGCTTGCGGTGGCGATGGTGGCGGGGGAGCTCCGGACGCGCCGCGCCCCGACGCGCCCGATCCCATCGACGCTGCGGCGACCGACGCGGCCGTCGACGCGATGGCGATCGACGCCCCATCCACGGACGCGCCTATGGTGAGCATCCCCATCGCCCCGCAGGCCTACCTGAAGTCGGCGAGCCCTGGTGTGGACGACGAGCTCGGCCGTGCCGTGGCGCTGTCGACGGACGGAAGCACCCTCGCGGTGGGTGTGTGGCGAGAGGACGGCAACGGGGTCGGCACCTCCGGCGATCCGACCGACGACTCGCGCGAGGACAGCGGCGCGGTGTTCGTCTTCCGCCGGAACGGCACCACCTGGTCGCAGGAAGCGTACCTGAAGGCATCGAATCCCGATCCTGGTGATGGGTTCGGATTTCGGGTCAGCCTGGCGGGTTCCGGAGACGTGCTGGCCGTGAGCGCGCCCTACGAGGCAAGCGCCGCCACGGGCGTCGATGGCACGCAGACCGACAACTCGTTGCCCAACGCCGGTGCGGTCTACGTGTTCCGTCGCAGCGGCGCGACGTGGGCGCAGGAGGCGTACCTCAAGGCGTCCAACCCGGGCAACGCCGACGTCTTCGGCATCGGCTGCGGGGCAGAGCTATCCGCCGACGGGGCGACCCTGGCCGTGTGCGCGCCGGGCGAAGACTCGAGCGCCGTCGGGATCGACGGCAACCAGGCCAGCGAGGCTGCCAACCACAGCGGCGCCGTGTACGTGTTCCGTCGCGGGGCCAGCGCGTGGGCGCAGGAGGCGTACGTCAAGGCCACGAACACGGGTGCCCAGGACGACTTCGGCGTGTCGGCGGCGCTATCGGCCGACGGCTCGACGCTGGCGGTCGGTGCCTACAGCGAGGACGGATCGTCGTCGGGGATCGGTGGAGACCAGACCAGCAACGGCCTTTCGAACAGCGGCGCGGTGTACGTCTACCGGCGAACCGGGTCGACGTGGGCGCCCGAGCAGTACCTCAAGGCGACGAACGCGGACGCGGGGGACGCGTTCGGGAGCGGCGTGGCGCTGTCGGCGAGCGGCGAGTTGCTCGTGGTCGGCGCGTGGGAAGAGGCGAGCGGCGCGAGCGGTGTGAACGGAGACCAGAGCAGCAACGCCGCGATGGGCAGCGGCGCGGTCTACGTGTACACGCGATCGGGGACGACCTGGAGCCCGGACGCGTACGTGAAGGCGGCGCAGCCGACGGGCGCCAGTGGCTCGTTCTTTGGCGACCAGTTCGGATACAGCGTGGCGATGGCGAGCGACGGCACGCGGTTCGCGGTCGGCGCCTTCGCCGAGGCGAGCCGCGCCACCGGCATGGGCGGCGATCAGTCCGACGAGGGGGCCCCGGGTGCGGGGGCGGCGTTCCTGTTCGAACGCGTGAACAACACGTGGGCGCAGGGCGCCTACGTCAAGGCGACCAACACGCAGGCGCATGATGTCTTCGGGCTGTGCGTGGCGCTCTCGGGTGACGGGCAGACCCTGGCCGTCGGGGCCCCGCACGAGGACAGCGCCAGCGGCGGCATCATGGCGAACCAGGCGGACAACGCGGCCTCAGATGCGGGCGCCGTCTACGTGTATCGGTAGCCACGCGTCGGCGCGTACGGGCCGTAGGCCGCATCTCACGGAGCGTGTAGGTTCGTAGGCGGGGTCACCGTCGAGAGAGCGGTTGGTTCCGGGGCGCCGGGCCCTTAGGCTGGAAGGAATGGCCGGCAACCGGATCTACGACCCGCCGCGCCGGCATCCGCGCGTGCGCGTGGTCGGTCGGGCGCTGGTGCACGCGGATCACGGGCTCACGGCGTGCGACGTGATCGACATGTCGCTCGGCGGTCTGCTGCTGGTGCGCGCGCCGGAGCAGGCGCATGCGCCGATCCCGGAGGTCGGCGAGGTGGTGCTCGTGGAGCTCCACCTGGCGAACGAGGGCAGCCGCTGGTACGGGCTCGGCGGCGAGGTGTGCCGGCGCGCGGCGGCCGATCGCTTCGCGATCAAGCTGGCGCGCGTCCCGCCGGATCTCGAGGACGAGGTCGAGGAGGAGGTGCTGGCGGCGGTCGAGGCGTCGGCGGCGCCGCGCGTCGTGCTCGTCGACGTCCCCGGTGAGCGGCGGCGTCACCTCGCGGAGACCGTGCGACGCTCGGCCTGCGTGCCCATCGTCGCGTCGACGCCGCTCGACGCGATCCGCAAGCTCGAGGAGTCGCGCACCCACGCCACCGCCGTGATCGTGGGCGAGCAGCTGACCCAGACCCAGGGCGACGAGCTCGTCCGCTACATCGAGCGCGAGCACCCCGGCGTCCGCGTCGCCCTCATCCACGACCCGTCCCACGCCGACCCCGACCTCAGCGACGGCGTCGTCATGATGGCCCCCGACGACTGCGACCACAGCGAGGTCGTGCGCGTCGTGGTCGGCCGCGGCGACGGCCCCCTCTAACCCCCCGGAACACCTCCCCAATCCTGGGGACGGTGTCAACTTTGACAACTTCCGGCCCTCCCATCCCAGGAGCGCCGTAGGCTCACTCTTCGAGGCGGGCGAGCTGCGCCTCGAGCCGCGCGCTCTTCGCGAGCGCCTCCTCGACGTCCTCGTTCGGCGGGCCCTGGTGCCCCGCGGCGGCGAGCGTCGCGCTCGCGAGCCGGTCGACCTCGCGTCGGAGCAGCATCGCCTCGATCATGCGCGGATCCAGCGCGAGCGCCCGCTCGAACGCGGCCCGCGCGTCGTCGATCCTTCCGTTCCGGAAGAACGCCTTGCCGTCGAGGTAGTGCGCTCGCGCGGATCCGGGCGTGGGCGGAGCCAGCGCACGATCGAACGGTGTGTCGGCGTACGGCGCGTGACGCGCGATGGGGACAGCGGAGACCTCTGACGGCGGCGGGCGCACGATCCGCCAGCCCATCTCCTCCTCGAGCGCGGCCCACGTCGAGAGGTGCTCCTCCGTTCGCGGCCTCGCGCGAGCTCGACCCGCGTGGCGGAGGGCCCTGCGCACCTCGCGCAGGGTCCGGTAGCGCCTGACGGGATCCTCCTCGGTGCAGCGCACGATCACGGGTTCCAGCGCCGACGCGTTCGGCGGCGCGAGCTCCTGCATCGCGCGGCCCACGAGGAACGTGATCGAGGTCTCGTCGTGGAGCGAGGCGCCCGCGCGGATCTCCGGTGCGACGAAGCGGCCGGTCACGCGGTGATACGGGCTCGGCGGCAGGAACGCCAGCCGCAGCTGCGAGTCGAGGTCCGTCATCAGGAGCGGGCAGAGGAATGCTCCCAGCGCATGCTGCGGAACCGCGCTCGCGATGTGCGCGTACGCCTGGCAGAGCTGGATGCCCCACGACGCGGCGAGCCGGTCACGTTCTCCGGCGAGCTCGAGCTCGAGCGGCTCACGCTGCCAGTCGATCGCGGCGAAGCGGACGAGGAGGCCCCGGCCGGCGCGATCGATGGCGTCGAGGATGTTCGGGTGCGGCGGCAGCTCGAGCCACGCCGCGCGCAGCTCGTCCCATTCCCGCCGGAGGATGTCGGCGTCGGGTGGACGGAGCTCCATCACGACGATCGGGCGGCCGTCGTCGTACTCGCGCACGTCGACGAACTCCGGGCTGTGATCGTGCCAGTTGCTCACGACGTGCCTCGGTCTGGATGATCGATCGGGGCCCGATCGATGCAACCTGGCTCATCGGGCGGGGCGGGAGCGCGCGCGCCGCTAAGTTGTCAAAGTTGACACCGTCCCCGGGAAAGGGGAGTGGTTCAGACGGCTTCGACCTGGGTCGACTCGTCGAGGCGGCGGGCGCCCTCGAGGAGGAGGTTCATGGTCGAGGTCTGGACGCGGTCGGCGCCCTCGACGTCGCAGGCGATGAGCTCGAAGGTGCCGGCGGCCCAGCCGAGGAGGTGGTAGATGCAGTCGGCGTCGACGGGGTCCGGCGCGTGATCGAGGCGCGCGTGGACGACGCGGCCGCCGCGGACGAGGACCTGGGCGCTGGCGCCGCCGGGATCGCGGAGGGTGAGGACGCCGGTCTTGCGCTCCATGTCGATCATGGTGAGGAGCGCGGAGAGGCCGATCTGCGAGAGGTCGCCCTTGAGCGACGGGCCGAGGATGGTCTCGCGGGTCTCCTGCGCGAGGGCGGCGGTGCGGCGCATGGTCTTGGCGACGCGGAGGTCGAGCTCCTCGAAGCGGAAGGGCTTGGGCACGTAGTCGTCGGCGCCCATGCGAAAGCCACGGATGCGATCCTCGTCGGAGGAGAGCGCGGTGAGGAAGATGACCGGCAGGGTCGCGAGCTCGGGGCGCGAGCGCAACGCCTTCACCAGCGCCCAGCCGTCCATGCGCGGCATCATCACGTCGGTGATGAGCAGGTCGGGCGGATCGACGAGCGCGCGCGCGAGGGCGTCCTCACCGTCGACGGCCGTGATCACGGTATAGCCTCGCTTCTCCAGCACGGTGGCGACCATGCGGAGGATCCAAGCGTCGTCGTCAGCGACGAGGACGACAGGCGGCACACCATTACGTTATCGGCTGATGCCAAACCCGTCAATTCCACACGGGATTGGCGTGCGCCCCCCCGCGGCTACCGGCCGCGCGCGGGGCCCGGCCCGGGCGTCGCGGCCGGGAGGGCCTCCGCCCGCGTGCCCGCGGTCCACGACCCGCCGTCGGGCAAGACGTGGAGGGCGCCTCCGCGGGTCGCAACGAGCAACGCGCCCGAGGCGTCAGCGGCCATCGCCAGCGCGGCGTCGTCGTCGGCGATGGGCGGCGGGATCGCCTCCGTCCACGCACCCTTGTGGAACCGGCCGAGCCCGATCCCGGTCGTGGTCCGGCCCAGCGCCCACGTCGTACCGGCAGACACCGCGACGAGCTCGACCATCATCGGCTCGCCCGCCACCGTAGGGCGATGTACGCGGCGTGTGGTTACCTCGTACGCGGCGCCGTCCGTGGTCGTCGCCCACGGGGCCGGGCCGCCGGTGCCGAACGCCGCCACCTCGGGCGCGCCCGTGACGACCGTGAAGCCGCCGGCGGCGTATCGCGCGACGCCGGTGTCGGTCGCGACGACGACCTTGGTCTCGCTCGCCGCCCACAGCGCACCCACGTTGCCGAGCGTGCGACCGACGCGCTTCCACGTGGCGCCGTTCCACACGAAGATCGTCTTGCCGATCGCGATCGACGCGCGCGGTCCCGTGCCGACGGTGGTCCGCCCGCGCTCGCCCAGGCGCATCGCGATCCACCCGGCGCTCTCCTTGCGATAGAGCGGCACCGACTTGCCACCGACCACGAGCGCGTTGCCGGCGAGCGCCGCACCGCGCACGTCGGCGGCGACCCCTCCCTCGGCTCGCCGCGTCCACGTGCCCGTGCCATCCGGCTCCCAGACCTGGCCCGACGGGCCAACCGCGATCGATCGCCGCACGTCGTCACCTGAAGGCACGATCGCCGCGAGCACGTCCGCGCGCGCACTCGCCACGCCCGCGGCGAGCGCCACGACACCAGCGAGCACAGCCCACGCGTTCATCACGGCGTGGTCGGCGCGGCCGATCACGTCGCCGAACCCGAACCCGTCGCCGAACCCGTCGCCGAACCCGCACCCGAACCCGTCG
>DDTA01000151.1 GCA_002344285.1 Myxococcales bacterium UBA2376 | reverse complement strand
CGAGACCAAGCGCGCGCTCACCGTGGCGGCGGCCTGGGGCTACGCGGACGCCGCGGAGCTCGCGGCGGCGCAGCAGGTCGCTGACCGGCTCTGCGGCGTCTTGCACGGCCTCATCCGCAAGCTCGGCTGAGCACGCCGGCGCCGGCGCCGGCCTCCGGTTTCGGTTTCGGTTTCGGTTTCGGTTTCGGTCAGCCGAGCATCGCCTCGGTGACGGCGCGGTCGGCGACCGCCGCGATGGTTAGGGCCGGGTTGGGGCCGACCGGGCCCGGCAGGATCGAGCCGTCGAGCACCCACAGGCCGTCGCACTCGAAGGCGCGGCCGAACGAGTCGACGACGCCGTCGGCGACGGTGCGGCCCATCGGCACGCCGCCGAGCGGGTGCACGGTCACCAGGCGCTTGAAGAAGCGCGTGGTCGGGTTGACCACGAACTGACCGCGCAGCTCGGTGGCGACGTCGCGGGCCGCGGCCTCGAGGCGGTCGAAGTAGTCGCGCGAGCGCGCGTGTGTCCACGTGAGGCGCAGGCGCTGGTGGGCGGGCGAGAGATCGAACGTCCCGTCGGGGACGTCGCGACCCATGCCGAGGAGCGGCAGGAGCGTCGCCGACAGATCGCCCGAGCCGAAGACGTTCGACAGCTCCTCGGACACGTCGGTGTCGTCGTCGGTGCCGACGACCTTGCGCGCGAAGCGCTTCATCAGCCGCCAGATGCGCCCCAGCCAGCCGAGCGGGTTCAGGCCCTCGGCCAGCCACGCCATCTGCGACGGGAAGCCGGCGTCCTCGAGGTAGAAGCCGCGCCCGTCGCGTGGATCGCCGGTGTCGAGGCGGTCGGCCGCGCGCAGCGCGCTCGTGATCGTCGGGCCGCGCGTCGGATCGAAGCGCAGCGGTCGGCCGTCGTCGTCGACGCAGGCGATCGCGAAGGCGAGGAGGTCGCCGTTGCCCGAGAAGCGGCTGCCCAGCTCGCCGCTCTTGACCCCGACGGCCTCGCGGTTCCGCAGCAGGAGGTAGGTCGAGCCCAGCGCGCCCGCCGCGAGGACCAGCCGGTCGCAGGTCACGACCCGCTCCTCGAGCGTCGCGGTGTCGTGGGGCTCGACCTGCGACGGATCGTGGACCACGTACGTCACCTCGAAGCGCGGGCCGCCGCCCGCCAGCCGGCGGAAGCGCCGCACCTCGTGCAGGTGCCGGAGGTCGGCGCCGAGCTTCTTGGCTCGCGACAGGTAGTTCAGATCGAGCGTGTTCTTCGCGCCGGTGTTGCACCCGATGATGCACTCGCCGCACAGCGTGCACGTCGTGCGCGCGCAGCCGTGCATGTTGTCGTCGGGGCCGCCGATCGGCGTGCCGATCCGCGCCGGCGCGCCGTCGCTGGCGAAGATGACCGCGAGCGGCGGCTTCACCAGCGTGCGCTTCGGGTCCTTCGCGGCCAGGCGCTCCACCGCCTGGCGGAAGCGCCGCACCTTGCCGGTGTCGCAGTAGGGCGCGTGCTCGGGGAACACCTGCGCGCTCATCGCGCGCAGGACCTCGTCGTAGTGCGGGTCGAGCATCGCGCGGTTCACCGGCCAGTGCTCGTACCCGGGACGCCCCGACTCCTCGGTGACGAACCAGCGCTCGTCCTTCTTGAGCAGGACGTTGGCGTAGATGAGCGAGCCGCCGCCGACGCCCGAGGACACCAGCGCGCCGTAGTTCCGGAAGAACCAGACGTTCCACATCCCGAACAGGCCAGCGCTCGGATCCCAGAAGTTCCTGCGCACGAGGTGCGGCGCGCGCGGGAACGAGCCGGGCGGCATCAGGTTGCCGCGCTCGAGCAGGAGCACCGGCCGGCCCGCCTCGGCGAGGCGGAACGCCGTCACCGAGCCGCCGAAGCCCGAGCCCACGACCACGGTCTCGACGTGCTCCTTCGTCGTCATGCCGCGCCTCCGTTCACAGGAACCGTAGCCGGCGCGCCCGACCGAGCTCGTCGACCGCGCGCTTCAGGGCGTCGTCGACACCGGCGCCCAGGGCTGCGGCCTCGGCCAGGATCTTCGCCGACGCGGCGATGCGGACGCCGCCCTCCTCGGCGAACAGGCCCATCGCCGCGCCCGTCCGGGCCGCGACCGCGGCGCTCGCCTGGATCGTCTTGGCGTCGACCTTGGCCGCCGCCGCCTTGCGGAACGCGACGTACGCCGTCGCGAACTCGAGCGAGCGCGCCTCGAGCGCGCGGAACCGCTCCGCCTCCTCCTTCGCGAGCACATCCTGCGTCGTCTTCCCGAGCAGGAGCGACCACCGGTTGGCCCAGCGGATGCGCATCGGCGCCGCGGCGGCGCGGCGGCGCACGGCGTCGTCCTCGGCCTTCGCCGGCGTGGCGGCGACCTGGCCGTCGAAGAAGCGCGGCGGCATCGTCGGGACGGGCGCCTTCGGCGCCGCGCTGGCCGCGGTCGGACGGGCCGGCGTCGCCGGCTTCCTGGCCGGCCGCGGCTGCGCGTCGTCCCAGAAGTAGAGCGCGTGCGACAGGACGGAGTCGTCGAGCGTGAAGGCGTTGAGCGTCGCCGGGTCGCCGGCGAGCCAGGGTGACCGCGCGAGCCCCTGGTCGAAGTCCTCCCACGCCTGCACGACGAGCTCGGCCTGCGCGGTGCGCGCGGCGAGCGCGGTCGTCACCTGCGCGGCGACCTCCGCGGTGTACGGCCTCGTCGCGGCGAGGCGTTCGTACGCGGCGTGGGCGTCGAGCATCGCGAGGTACGCCGGCCCGACCTTGCGGTCGAGCGTGGCCACCAGCTCGTTGTACGCGAACACCTGCTGGAGCTGCTCGAGCCGCGACGCCGCGCCGACGCGCGCGGCGGTGACGCGCGTGTACGCCTCGCGCTCCTCGGCGGTCGGCTCGTATGGATCGTGGCGGAAGTTGCGGATGTAGCTCTCCGCGAGCGGGCGGAGCATGAAGCGCGTCGGCAGGAACCGGGTCTCCCACGCCGGGCGCATCGCCAGCGCCTGCGCGCACAGGTCGGCGGCGTCGAGCTCGTCGCCCCGCGACGTGCCGACCTGCCAGATGACGTAGGCCTCGATCACCAGCAGGTCGGGGTCGTCGGGGAGGAGCGCCCGCGCGGCTTCGATCGCGGCCTCCACCTCGCGCAGCCCCTCGGCCGTGTGCAGGCGCGCCGGCCGGCCGAAGAGGTCACGCAGGAGCTCGGCCTTCCCCGCGATCCCGCGGAAGCGCGCGTCGCCGGGCCGCAAGATCTCGAGCTGCGAGTGGTGATAACGCACGGCGGTGAAGTCGTAGACGCGCGCGGCGTTGACCAGCGCGGTGCTGTGCTGCGAGACCTGCGCCGCGCTCCGGCGCTCGGCGTCCTTGGGGATGACGTACGCCACGCCGACCACCGCGGCGAAGCACGCGAGCGCGAACGCCGTCTGCAACGCCCACAGGCCGAGCTTGCGCTGGATCGTCCGGCGCTCCTCGCGCGTGGTGCCGTTCTCGCGGATCGTGTCGATGACGTTCGAGTTCCTGACGAAGTTCACCCACGCCGTCCACATCAGGAACGCGAAGAAGAAGAACGCGCCGAGGAGCGCCGCCAGGCGCAGGAGCATCGCCTCGATCGAGAGGGTCTGCTTGGTGGCGACGACGTCGAGGTTGCCGATGCGTCGCCCCGCGACCTCGTCGAGCTGGTCGATGCGCGCCTTGGCGATCTCGTCGACCTGGGCGAGCAGGTTGTGCACGAGCTGGCCGACGTCGCCCAGGCGCAGGCGCAGGATCTCGTCGATCTGCGCCAGCCGGTCGGCCGCCGCCTTGTCGACCCGGTCCAGGATCTGGAGCGTCGCCTTGCGCGCCCGCGCGATGTTGTTCGCGATCATGCGATCGGCGGCGCCGATCGTCGCGCGCGCTTCCTCGCCGACGTTGTCGATCGTGACGTTCGCCGACGTCGTGACTTGCAGGATGCGCGCCTCGAGCGAGGCGTCGATGGTCCCGACCAGGTTCCCGGTGTTGACGAAGGTCTTGTCGACGACGCCCTCGACCAGCGTCGCCGCCTGGTCCATGCGCCGGGCCGCCACGCCCTCGAAGTCGTAGAGCAGCCGGCGCCCGGTCCCCTCGGCGCTGCGGATGGTCGGCGTCGCCGCCGCCTCCGCGAACCCGCCCACCGGCGCGCCGAGGATGCCGCCGATCGCGCGCCCCGCGCCCTTGAGCTTGCGGACCAGGAAGTTCTCGCCGCGGGCCTCGTGCGCCGGTCGCCCGACCAGCGCGACCAGGACCACGAGCACGGCGAAGCCAGCGCGTCCTCTCATCATCGCCCCTTGGTGGTGATCGTGGGCTGGAGCATCGTGCCCCCGGCGGCTGCCGGAGGTCCCCCACCTGCGATTTCAGCACGCCGGCCGTCAGGCGAGAATCACCCCCGCGGGGTTACTGAGGCGGCATCGGCGAGAACGCCGGGCGCGGGCATGTCGTATCTTCGGCGCGTGACCATCCGCGACGGGTTCATCGGCGCCGTCGGCGCCACGCCACTCATCCGCATCCACAGCCTCTCCGAGGCGACCGGCTGCACGATCCTCGGCAAGGCCGAGCACCTGCAGCCCGGCGGTAGCGTCAAGGATCGCGCCGCGCGCCACATCGTGCTCACCGCCGAGAAGGAGGGCAAGCTCGGCGGCAGCGCGACCCGCGAGCTCGTCGAGGGCACCGCCGGCAACACCGGCATCGGGCTGGCGCTCATGTGCCGCGCCCGCGGCTACACGTGCCACATCGTCATCCCCGACAACCAGAGCGCCGAGAAGATCGAGATGCTGCGCGCGCTCGGCGCCGTCCTGCACCTGGTCCCGCCCAAGCCGTTCGCCGACCAGGGCAACTACTATCACGTGGCCCGCCGGCTCGCCGAGGAGCGCGGCGCGTTCTGGGCCGACCAGTTCGAGAACCCGGCCAACGCGCAGGCGCACATCGACACGACCGGGCCCGAGATCCTCGCGGAGGCCGGCACCGTCGACGGCTTCGTGTGCTCCTCGGGCACGGGCGGCACGATCGGCGGCATCTCGGCGTACCTCAAGTCCGCGAGCCCGGCGACGCAGTGCTACCTCGTCGACTGCGAGGGCAGCTCGCTCTACAACCACGTCGAGCACGGCAACCTCGACGCCACCGGGTCGAGCATCCTCGAGGGCATCGGCATCCGGCGGATCACGAAGAACTTCGCCACCGGCAAGCTCGACGGCGCGTTCGCGGGCACCGACCGCGAGTCCGTGCAGATGGTGCACTGGCTGCTCGAGCGGGACGGGCTCTTCGTCGGCGGCTCGGCGGGGCTCAACTGCGTCGGCGCGGTGAAGCTCGCGCGCAAGCTCGGCCCCGGCAAGACCGTCGTGACCATCCTCTGCGACGGCGCCGGGCGCTACACCTCGCGCCTGTTCAACGAGGCGTGGCTCGACGAGAAGGGCCTGCGCCCGCGCGCCGCGACCGACCTGTCGTTCGTCAGCTGAGCGCGCGCCGCGCCTCGGCGTACTCGTCGGCGAGCCGGGCGACCAGGTCGCCGGCGCCCACGACGTCGCGCACGCTGCCGATGCCCTGGCCGCAGCCCCAGATGTCCTTCCACGCCTTGGCCGGCGCGCCGCCGCCGAAGTTCATCTTCGACGGGTCGCTGACCGGCAGGTTGTCGGGGTCGAGGCCGGCCCTGACGATCGAGCCGCGCAGGTAGTTGCCGTGCACGCCGGTGAAGAGGTTGGTGTAGACGATGTCGGCGGCGTTGCCCTCGACGATCGCCTGCTTGTAGGGATCGACGGCGTTGGCTTCGTGGGTCGCGATGAACGCCGAGCCGATGTACGCGACGTCGGCGCCCATCGCCCGCGCCGCGAGGACGCCGCGGCCGGTGGCGATCGCGCCCGAGAGCGCGAGCGGTCCGTCGAAGAAGCGGCGGATCTCCTCGACCAGCGCGAACGGCGAGGTCGTGCCGGCGTGGCCGCCCGCGCCGGCGCACACGGCGATGAGGCCGTCGGCGCCCTTGTCGAGCGCCTTCTTCGCGTGCACCACGTTGATGACGTCGTGGAGCACGATGCCGCCCCACGCATGCACGCGCGCGTTCAGGTCCTCGCGTGCGCCGAGGGACGTGATGACGATCGGGACCTTGTACTGCTCGCAGAGCGCGAGGTCGTGCTCGAGGCGATCGTTGGACCGGTGGACGATCTGGTTGACCGCGAAGGGCGCATCCTGCGCGGTCAGCTCGGAGGTGAGGCGTGAGAGCCAGGTCTCGAGCAGCTCGGGTGGCCGGGCGTTGAGCGCGGGGAAGGATCCGACGACGCCGGCCCGGCACTGCGCGAGCACGAGGTCGGGGTTGGAGATGATGAAGAGCGGCGCTCCGATCACGGGAACGCGCAGACGTTCGCGCAGCCACGTTGGCAACATCGGGCGCAACCATGGCAGTGCAATCGGCCGTGCGCAGCGGGAACGCCTTACCCCGCCTGTCCGGCGCCGCGACGCGCGCTCACCTCGCAAGCGAGGGAGATTTCGACGGTGAGATGTAGGTGACCTGGATCCTCGGCGGCGTGGCACGAACGCTGCTGAAGGGGAGTCTCATGATGAGGAACCTCGCGCTCTCCGGCGCGCTCGCCATCGGTCTGTCCACCGTCGCCTGCAGCGCGCCGCCGGAAGGCGACGAGCTGGTCGACGAGATCGACCCGTCCGTCGTCACCGATCTCGATCGCGTCTTCGCCGCGGCCGCCGCCGAGTCCGGCGTCCCGGTCGATCTGCTCGCGGCCATCGGTCACGTCGAGACCCGCTGGCAGATGGTGCGCGGCGACGCCGAGCACGACGGCATGCCGACCGCGGTCGGCGTCATGGGCCTGCGCTCGACGGTCGCCGATCGCGCCGCCGCGCGCGCCGGCGTCGATCCCGAGGAGCTGGCGCTCGACGCCGAGGCCAACATCCGCGCCGCCGCGCTGCTGCTCGCCGATCTCGCCGCCGAGCAAGGCGTGGGCGGCGCCGACCTCGCGGCGTGGGCGCCGGTCGTCGCCGCGTGGAGCGGCATCGACGATCCGGACGCCGTCGCGCAGTACGTGCAGGGCGACGTGTTCGGCACGCTGGCCGAGGGCGTCGAGGAGCGCGCCGAGTCGGGCGAGCTCATCGCCGCCATCCCGGCGCACCCCGAGCTGGTCTCGCTCGCGGGCGTCGCCGTCCCCAAGGCGGGCACCGCCGACTACCCGGCGTCGGTGTGGCGTCCGTCGCCCAACTACAACTCGCGCGGCGGCCACCGCGTGAGCCACGTCGTCATCCACACCTGCGAGGGCAACTACGCCGGCTGCTGGGGCTGGCTGCGCAACTCCGCCGCCGGCGCCAGCGCGCACTACGTCGTCAACTCGAATGGCTCCGAGATCACCCAGCTGGTGCGCGAGGCCAACCGCGCGTGGCACGTCGCCGCGAGCTACGCCTGCTCGCGCAACGGCAACACCGACTGCGGCAAGAACGGCGTCTCGGTCAACAGCTTCTCGGTCGGCATCGAGCACGCCGGCTTCGCGTCGCAGACGACGTGGTCGACGGGCCTCGTCGAGGCCTCGACCAAGCTCACGTGCGACATCACGCGCAGCCACGGCATCCCGCGCGATCGCCACCACATCGTCGGCCACGGCCAGCTCCAGCCGTGGAACCGCACCGATCCGGGCCGTCACTGGCCGTGGACGCGCTACCTCGATCGCGTGCGCGCCCACTGCGGTGGGGGTGGCGGGGGCGGCGGCGGCGGCACCACCCCGCCCCCGTCGAGCACGGCGATCGTGATCGACTCGAACAACGCCAACAACAACACCGCCAGGGCGAAGATCGAGCTCACCGGCGCGTGGTCGTCGGCGAGCGCGACCCCCGGCTTCTACGGCAGCGGCTACTACTTCGGCGCGACCGATCAGGTCTCGGCGCCCGCGACCTTCTGGTTCCACCTGTCGTCGGCTCAGTCCCGCACCGTCGACGCGTGGTGGACCGCCGGCCCGAACCGCAGCACGTCGGCGACCTTCATCGCCTACAACGCCGCCGGTGCCGAGGTCGGGCGCTCGGCGAAGAACCAGACGACGGGGGGCGGATCGTGGCAGCAGCTCGGGACGTACAGCTTCACGGCGGGCTGGAACAAGGTCGTGCTCTCGCGCTGGGCCGCGCCCGGCAAGGTCGTCATCGCCGACGCCGTGCGCGTCCGCTGAGCCTGGCCAGATCTCAGGGCGCCGGCGGGGTCCAGTACTCGACCTCGTCGGCGAACATGCGGCCGAGGCGGTCGCCGGCGGTGACCGCCCACGAGTAGTCGTCGAGGAAGTTGTTGCGCACCTGTGCGCGCCCGTTGTCCGGGAACCGGACGTCGTCGGCGAGGATGTCCTCGCTCACGAGCGGCAGGCCGCCGTGCTGGTGACAGCCGATGCAGCTCGAGGCCGCGTTGCCGTGGCCGAGCTCGATCATCGGGTTCGAGCACCAGGTCGGGCCGCCGGCGCCGGCGTGGACGGACGCGAGCGCCTCGGCGAGCGACGCGGCGCCGGCGCCGCCGCGGGGATCGAGGTCGCCCTCGCGGAACGCCGTCACCACGCACATCTTGTAGCTCGCCCACGGGCCGCCGAGCGCCGTGATCGCCGCCGGGCGATCGGCGCCGAAGTCGCCGTCGGGATCCGGCGACCACCACATCGTCACCCACAGCCAGTGATCGAGCTCCTTGGTCATGAGGTGCAGCCCGGCGAGGCGGTAGCGCGACCCGGTCGGCAACGCGAGCGTGTAGATCGACTCCGGGCCGGGGTCGGCCTGGCCGGCTGGCAGCCACTCCTGCGCGCCGCCGAGCGAGGCGGCGAGCCCGCCCGCGCTCGTGTCGAAGACCGGCACGGTGAAGCCGAGCTCGGCGCGCCGCCAGTCCGCCTTCACCACGGCGGCGTCGAGCGGGAAGGGCGAGCGCAGGCACGGCGCCCACGCCGGGTCCGCCTCCTGGTAGTCGATGGTGAGCGTCACCGCGCCGCCTCCGCCGTCGCTCGCGACGGTGACCCAGACCGCGGCCGGGCCGCTCGCCTCGCAGGTCGCGCCCGCGCAGTCGACGGCGTCCATGGTCGGCGCCGCGCCGCTGCGCACGCGCACCTCGCCGGCGCCCTCGACCCGCGCGTGCAGGGTCTCTCCCTCGCCGACGAAGTACGGGCCGAACCCGCGCTCGGCGCACGCCGCGAGCGTGAGGCGCTCGCGCACCATGCGCCGCGGTCCCGCCGTCGGCGCGTCGGTGACCTCCGGCGGCGGCGGCGCGCCCTCGCACCCGATGATCGGCGCGTAGCTCGCGAGCAGGTGGCGCGTCGCGCCCGGGCTGTACGCCACGCGATCGATGCCGCCGATGCCGGCGACCTCCGCCGCACCCTCGACGGCGTCGACGTAGGCCTGCCATCGGTCGGGCGGCCACGACCCGAGGCCGTCGACCGCGGTCGGGTTCCACGCGAAGGCCTCGTCGAGCGCGACGTCGGTGAACGACGCGCGCGCCCGCATCTCGTCGGGGGTGAGGCCGCGGAACAGATGCTCGAAGAGGCGATTCATGTCCTCGACGCCGTACCAGGTGTGCCAGCGCGGCAGCTCGGCCGGCGCGCCGGCGTCGGGATCGATCGCGAAGGGCACCGGCTCGAGCACGCGCGCGAGCGCGGCCCACGCCACCTCGCGCCGCGCCGCCTGCGAGCGCGCGAGCTCGTCGTCGCGCCCGCGCAGCATGCCGTCGGCGACGTACGGCGCCGCGGCGCCCACCAGCTTGCGATCGGGCGCGGAGAGCGCGCTCGTGATCACGCCCTCACAGACGTCGCGCGGCGGATCTCCGCACGCCGCCGCGGCCAGGGCCACGATGCCGGCGAACGCGAGAGACCGCCCGGGACGCGCCATCGTCTCCCAGTCTAGACGCGACCTCAGTCGAACACGAGCGCCGCGTCGCTGGCCGCGATCCACTCGAAGTTGCGGTTGCGGTCGCGCACGATGAAGTAGATCCAGCCATCGCTGCGGAAGTGCGGGTAGAGCGCGTACTGGCCCGGCTGCATCGTCGTGATGCGGCGCACGGTGCCCGTGGTCAGCTCCATCAGGAACAGGTTGGCGGCGCCGCCGGTCTGCGCGTCGCGCAGGGCGACGAAGCCCGGGTCGTCCGCCGAGGCGTAGCCGAGCGCCTGCCAGTCGCCGGACTCGACGTAGTGGTGGAACACCATCCACTTCTCGTCGAAGCTCACCGCCGGCTTGCCGCCGCGCAGGCAGTAGCGCGCGATCTCCGGCGTGTTGACCGTGTAGCTGTCCCCGCTCTTGGTCGCGACCAGCTTGCGCACGATGAACCCCGCCTGCGAATTGCCGGCACCGCTGACCCGCGAGATCAGCAGTCGCGCCGACGGCGAGATGATCACGTCGCCCTCGTAGGGCAGCGTCACCGAGCTCCTGGTCTGCGGCACGAACTGGGTGCCGGAGTGCACCATCGGGGTCAGATCGATCTCGGCGTCCGCCGAGTACGTCGCGCTCGGGTCGCGCAGCGTCGGGTTGTTGCTGTTCATCTGGCCGCCGTTGTCGTTGTTGAACTGGCCGTCGACGGCCCAGTAGTCGCCGCCGTTCACCGCCGCCATGTGCTGGTAGAGTCCGACCGCGTTGGTGCGCCGGCACTGGGCCTCGTTGAAGGTGATCATCGACGGGTTGGGCGAGAGCATGCTCTGCTCGCAGAAGCGGGCGCTCGAGCCCTGCAGCGCGAAGCCGGAGTTGTCGGGGAAGAAGCCCGGGTCGTAGAGCGCGGCGGCCGGGATGTTGACGTCGGTGACGAGGTCGATCACCGAGGATCGGTAGGTCGAGCTGGCGACCGGCGCCCCGCCGTGCGACACGTACCGGCCGTCGGCCGAGCTGCGCGTCCAGTAGCTCGATGCGTACGTGTGCTCGCGCAGGATGCGGATCACGGTCGTCGGCGCGGCGTCCTCCCAGCCCATCGAGAACGCCGCCGCGCCGGCGCGCGGATAGGTCGCGAGGCAGCCGCGCGGGTCGCTCGCGCCCTGGCAGCCGAACATGTTGATGCCGCGCTCCGCGTTGATCGCCGCCCAGCCCTCCGTGCGCATCGTGCTCACGTGGGTCGCGACCTCGGCCGAGATCGTGGTCGTGCATTGCGTCGGCGGCGGATCCGCCGGCACCACGGCGTCGAGCTGCGGCAGCCCGCGGGCGAACCACTCGGCGACGATGTCGAACTCGGCCTGGGTGAGCTGGCCGGTGTCGCTGCGCGGCATCGCGGCCTCGCCCATGAACAGCTCGAGCTCGTTCTCCCAGGTCGCGCCGTACGCGAGCCGGAAGACGTACTCGAACCACTCGAGCCGCGCGGCGGTGTTGTAGATGCCGAGCTTGTGCGGAGGCCACCCGGAGGTGACCACGCCCGGCTCGGCGCGCAGACAGTCGACGATGCCGGCGGCCTCGGCCTGCGTCGTCGGCGCGACGTTCGACAGGCACCCCGCCTCGGTGACGTTGCTCTCGGTGTCCCAGCTGCGCAGGCGATCGCGCGACAGCGCGTGGCAGCGATCGCAGTTCTTCGCGCCACCGACGCCGAGCAGCGCCGACGCCTGCTGCGCCAGCTCGAGGTCGGGCGTGCTCACCGGGTTGCGCAGCGCCGGGATGGCGGACGCATCGATCGCCGCGTCGATCATCACCTCGGGCGCGTCGACGCCGCCGCCGTCACCGCCGCCACCGCCCCCGCAGCCAGTGAACGCCAGGCCGAGCGCGGCCATCACCAGGGACGTACGAACCATGTCGGGCAGCGTGCCTGCGGTCCCGACCGGCTGTCACCTGAAAGTGCCGGGATGCACGCCGACACGGTCTGGCGTCGATGCGACTGGCCGCCTCACGCACATGTAGGTGACCGGATCCGGCTACTGGTTGCGCACGATCTGCCGCAAGGCCTTCGCGACGAGCTGGCCGCTGAGCGCGCCGCCCTCCATGAAGCCCTGGTAGTCGATGTTCGTGTGCTCGCCGCAGAAGTGGACGTTGCCCTGCTGCACCGCTTCGTAGCCGGCGAACTGCGTGTACTGCCCGTTCCTGTAGAACGAGTACGACGCGTTGAAGAGCGGGGACTTGTGCCAGATCGACTGGGTCGCCTTGCCGTTCCAGGCGAGCCCCGGGTAGACCGGCGCCAGCTCGGCGAGGCCGTCGTTCGCGTCGGCGCGAACCTTGGCATCGCTCGCCGTCGCGAACGGCGAGCTGGTCTTCATGGAGTCGGTCACCGATCCGCCCGAGTAGAGGACGAGGATGCCGGACTGGCCGGCCTGCGCGCGCGAGACCTCCCACGACGCCTGGTAGCCCGTGTCGCTGTACGACGAGCCGTTCGACACCCCGTGCCACGGCCCGGTGCCCAGCCACCCGCGGCGGTTGAACTGCAGGTGCAGCTTGCCGTTGTGGCCCTTGCCGAGCTGGGTGATCGCCTGGCGCTTGAGCGCATCGAACCCGGCCTGGCTGTAGTCGAACGTGTAGGCGGCGAACGGCAGCGCCATGACGACGTGGTCGTAGACCGTCTCGACCGTCTGGTTGCCGCGCTGGAAGGTGAGCTGATAACGCCCGCCGGTGGTCTGCTTGATGCGCACCAGCCTGTGGCCGGTGACGACGCGCTCGCCCAGGTGCGCTCCGATCGCCTCGGGCAGGCGCTGGTTGCCGCCGCGGATGCGGTACTTCTCGTCGGAGACGCCGAACATCGCCAGCTCGCCCTTGAACGGCGTCGGCTGGTAGGCGAGCAGGTAGAGCAGGTTGAGCGCCGACTGGTCCATCGTGTCGGCGCCGAACTCGATCGCGTAGGCGAGGTCGAGCACCTGGCCGAGGCCGGAGTCGTGACCGCCGGGGACGCGGGTCTCGATCCACTCGTGGATGCTCATCGCCGAGAGCGCGGCGCCCGAGGCGCTGTACGAGTCCCAGGTCTGCGGGTACGGCGCCGCCTTGAGATCGTTCTTGATCGTCGTCCAGATCGCGGCGAACTCGCGGTCGCAGTCCTCGCGCGAGAAGTAGCCGCCGTGGACGCGGTACGTGTCGCCGGAGCCGGCGGGCTGCGCGCCGAGCAGGTCGTCGACCGGCAGGCCGAAGCGACCGGCGAGGGCGAGCATCGTGGCGTGGCCGGTGTCGATGAGCTCGCCACCCCACTCGCTGACCTGCCCGTCGGCCCAGTAGCCGGTGCGGTTGGAGAAGATGCGGCCGCCGAGGCGGTCGGACGCCTCGTACACCGTCGACTCGAGGCCGCGGTCGAGCAGCTCGAGCGCGCAGGTGAGGCCGGCGATGCCGCCGCCGACGATCGCGATCGAGCCGCCACCGCTGGGCGCGGCACGGACCGGACGGGGCAGCGCGACCGCTGCCGCGCCGGCCGCGCCGCCGAGCAGCAGGTGGCGGCGGCTCGGGCCGCGCGACGCGCGATGCTCGGCGCGCTGATCGCGGAGCTCGTCGACGGGCATGCCGGTGCGACGAGCGAGGGTCAGGTCACGGAAGAGGGAGCGGAGCGTGGACGCCAGTGGAGTGCGAGCCATGATCGAACGCACATCATAGGGAGACGACCGATCACGATGCCAGTGCAATGATCGTGAGGCCGGCGACAGTTGGTCAGCGATCTGCCAGCAAGTTCACGGCGTCGGCGGGAGTGCCGACGACCTCGAGCAGCGCGCGGTACTGCGGCCGGAGCAGCCCCCATCCCACGGCTCCGTCGAGGAAGCGGACGAGGTCGCGGTAGTAGCCGCCGAGATCGACGAGCACGCACGGGCGCGCGTGATAGCCGAGGAGCGCGCCGGTGAGCGCCTCGAACAGCTCGTCGAGCGTGCCGAAGCCGCCGGGCAGCGTGATGAACGCGTCGGACGCCGCGAACATGACCTCCTTGCGCTGCGCCATCGAGCTCACGATGTCGAGGCGCGTGAGCTTCGGGTGGGCGATCTCACGCTCCATCATCTCGGCGGGGATGACGCCGTGGACCTGGCCGCCGGCGGCGATCGCGGCGTCGGCGAGCACGCCCATGAGCCCGACCGAGGCGCCACCGTACACGAGCGTCCAGCCGCGCTGGGCGATCGCGCGGCCGAGCTCCTGGGTGGCGATCGTGAGCGCCGCGTCGGTGCCGCGCGCCGAGCCGAGGAACACGCACACGCTCGAGATGGTCATCGCCTCAAGAGGTATCATCATCCGCGATGGACGATCGACCCGGAGACGTCGCCTGGCGCTACCGCGCGTGGTCGGCGCTCACCGTCGACGAGCTCTACCGGATCCTGGCGCTCCGGCAGCGGGTGTTCATCGTCGAGCAGAGCTGCCCGTACCTCGACGCCGACGGCTGGGACGATCGGGCGAGTCACCTCTGGTGCGACGACGCCGCCGGGCGCACGTGCGAGGCGTACCTGCGCGTCTTCGGTCCGGGCGTGAAGTACGAGGAGGCGAGCCTGGGCCGCATCGTCACCGCACCCGAGGTGCGGCGCGTCGGGCTCGGTCGCCCGCTCGTCCGCGAGGGGCTGGCGCGCATCGCGTCGGCGCACGGAGCGGTGCCGGTGCGGATCGGCGCCCAGAAGTACCTCGAGGGGTTCTACGCCGGGCTCGGCTTCGTCCGGGCGTCGGACGATTACCTCGAGGACGGCATCCCGCACCTCGAGATGGTGCGGACGTGAGCCGGACGTCCCCGTTCGCGTTCGTGCTCGCGATCGCCGGCACCACCGCGTGCAGCGGCGCCGAGACCGACCGGGTTCAGTGCGACGAGGGACCGTGCGCCGCCGGGACCGTCACGTTCGCCGCGGAGGTCACGTCGCTCACGGGCGCCCGGGTCGAGGCGGTGGCGATCACGTCCGAGGAGCCGCCCTGGTTCGCCGGCACGTTCGACGCGGACGCCAGGATCGCCGCCGTCCCGCTCTTCTGGGACGAGGTCGGGTACCTCGATCCGTTCCTGGCCCGCACCGGCGTCGACGAGCTACCGCCGCTCGTCGTCGACAACAGCGCGGGCTACCCGCAGCGGGTCGTGGGCGTCGTGCCCGACGCCGAGGACGGCGCGCTCGTCCTCACGATCGGCCCGCAGGGCGACACCCGGCACCGCTTCGAGGCGGCCTGGTTCGATCGCGGCGGCCAGCTCGTCGTGCGCGACACGGTGGCGCTCCTCGACGACGTGGGGCCGCTGGGCGGCGCGGCCGTCGCCACCGACGCGCGCGGCTGGCCGATCGTCGCCGCCAGCGGCACGAACGTCGATGTCGACGAGGTGCTCCAGGGCGGCGAAGGCGCGATCGTGATGCGCCTGGGGCAGGGACTCCGGCAGGAGATCCTGGTCTGGCTCCTCGGCGTCGACATCGCCGACGTCGCCGTCGACGACGATCTGCTGGTGATCGCCGGTACCTACGTCGCACAGCCCGGCGTGCCCGAGGGGTCCGCGCCGTGGCCGGCATGCCCGGATCCGGACCCCTGCGGCTTCGTCGCCGCGATCGCGCTGTCGAGCGGCCTCGTGCACTGGGTGCAGCCGCTCCGCGCCACGGGCGGCGCGATGGTGCACGCCGTCGCCGCCGGCAGCGGGCAGGTGGTGGCCATGGCGAGCACGGCCGGACCCGCGATCGACCCGCCGCTCGGCGCCGGCGCGCTGCCGGCGTACCTGATCACGCTCGACGCCGTCGGCCAGAGTGGTCAGCCGATCCTGCTCGATCAGACGATCCTCGCCCAGGCCGGGACGACGATCGGGGGCCGCGATCTCGCCATCGCCGACGATGGCGCGGTGGTCATCGCGCTCGGATATCGCGGCGACGTGCTCGTCGGCTCCCAGCCGGTGCCCTACGACCGCGCCGATGAAACGTTCGCGAGCGTCGTGGCGGAGCTCGGCACCGACCTCATCTGGCAGTGGCAGCTGTTCCTGGCCGACCAGCACGTCAACGTCTCGACCATCGCGACCCGCGGCGATCAGGTCGCGTTCGGCGGCACGTACCGCGGCACGCTGGCGCCGCCCAACCCGCTCCAGATCGCGCTGCCCGCCCCGACCGAGGTCGACAACGGCTTCGTCCTCGAGCTCTTCCGGTAGGGCGCGCCCGGCCCGCTACGGCATCAGCGTCACCGCGCCGACCCGGGCCGCGCACGCGAGGAAGCGGTCGGTGACCTCGGCGGAGCGGTGGCGGCGGTCGAGCGACGGCGGTAGCTCCATGCGATCGAGCGCGGCGGCGAGCTCCTCGTGCGCCGCCACCGTCTTGCGGGCGCGCACGGCGGCCTTCGACATGGTCACCGGCGGCAGGACCGGCGCCGGCCGCGGCGAGCCGAGGTACGCGGGATCGATGCACCCCGCCAGGTCGTTGGCCACCCCCATGCGCTCGTTGAGCGCCGGCAGGCCGAAGCGCCGCGCGAGCGTCGCGAGCACCGACACGTGCTCGAGCTCGGTCCCGACGACCGCGCCGCGGCGCACGGTGGGTCCGACGACGACGCTGGGCACGCGGAACCCGAGCTGGCGGAACTCCTCGCGCTCGTCGCTGGTCGTCGGCGGCGGCACGTGGTCGTAGAACCCGCCGTGCTCGTCGTAGGTGATGACGAGCATGCTGCGGCTCCACTGCGGCGACGCGCCGAGCGCGTTGACCACGCTGGCGATGAGCGCCTGGCCGAGCCTGATGTCGTGATCGGGGTGGTCGTCGTTGGCGCCG
>DDTA01000139.1 GCA_002344285.1 Myxococcales bacterium UBA2376 | reverse complement strand
CGACGTCGACACCCGCACGGGGTCGAAGCAGTACGGCATTCCCGCGAACAACCCGTTCGCGAATTCGCCCGACGGCGCCAACGATCCGCGCCCCGAGATCTGGCACACCGGGATGCGCAACCCGTTCCGCTTCTCGTTCGACCGCGGGACCGGCGACATCTACATCGGCGACGTCGGCCAGGAGCTGTGGGAGGAGATCGACGTCGCCGCCAACACGCCCGGCATCAACTGGGGCTGGGACGANNGAGTTCAACCAGAACCAGGGCTGGGACTCGATCATGGGCGGCCAGGTCTACCGCGGCAGCTGCTTCCCCGATCTGGTGGGCACGTACTTCTACGGCGACTACTCGGCGCAGGACGTGTGGGCGTTCGAGTACGCGAACGGGGTGGCCAACAACAACCGCCAGGTGCTCAACAACATCGGCGCCATCACCGCGATCCACGCCGACGCGCTCGGCGAGCTCTACGTCGTCACCCACAACGGCGTGGTGCGACGGCTCGTGGTGCCTTAGCCGCCGGAGAGCGCGCCGACGATCGTGACGTCGGTGGTCGGCGGGACCGGCGTGCGCAGGTCCTCCTGCCGCTCCTGCCCGACGAACAGGATGATGTGGCGGCGCACGCGGTTCTGCTCGTCGATCACGCGGAAGCGAAAGCCGGGGAACTGGCGGTCGAGATCGACGAGGATCTCGTCGAGCGTGGCGCCCTCGGCGCGCACCTCGTCCTTGCCGGCGGTGTAGCCGCGGAGCTGGGTCGGGACGATCACGCGAGGCATCGTCGTGCCCTCAGGCCGGCTCGCCGCTCGTGACCGAGTAGACGTGCGGCAGGTGCGGGATGATGCAGCGGAACGAGCTGCCCTCGTCGATCGACGCCCAGATCTCGCCGTTGGTCGTGCCGAAGTAGAGGCCGACCGGATCGCCGGCGTCGAGGCACATCGCCTGGCGCTTCACCGTCCACCACGCCTGCTCGCGCGGGAAGCCGGTGTCCTGGCGCGTCCACGACGCGCCGGCGTCGCGGGTCACGTAGACCGCGGGCTTGCCGTCGATCGGCGTGCGCGGCCAGTTGCCGCCGCCGTCCATGGGGAACACCCACGCCGTGTCGGGGTCGCGCGGGTGCGAGACCACGCCGAAGCCGACGTCGCCGATCTCGGACGGCATGTTCTTGCCGACCCGCTCCCAGCGATCACTCGGGCGATCGAGGCGGTAGATGCCGCAGTGGTTCTGCATCCACAGGCGATCCGGCCGCTGGGGATGGAGGATCACGCAGTGCGGATCGTGGCCGTACGGATACTCGGTGCCGTCATCCTTGGGGGGCGCGAAGTCCATCGCCACGCCGGAGTTGAGCGGCCGCCAGTCGGCGCCGCGATCGGTCGACTCGAAGGTGCCGCCGCCCGACATGGACAGGTAGAGGTGCTTCGGGTCGCGCGGGTCGACGATGATCGAGTGGAGCTTCCCGCCGTCGGGCGTCTCGTCCTTGTCGCCGCCGATCCACTTGAGCTGCTCGGGGTGATCGTTGAAGCCGGCGACCGGCTCCCACGAGCGCCCGCCGTCCTCGCTGCGGAAGAGCCCCTTGGGCGACGTGCCGGCGTACCAGACCTCGGGCTCGTCGGCGGTCGACGGCGTCAGCCAGAAGACGTGGTCGACGGCGCGGCCGCGCGCCTCGCCGGTCGGGAAGCGCGGCGGCGACGCCGCCTCCTTCCAGGTGGCGCCGCCGTCGTCGCTGCGGAACACCGTCGGGCCGAGGTGCCACTGGCGCGAGGCGGCGAGCAGCGTCTTGCGATCGCGGGGATCGAGCACGACGTGGTGACACTGCGTGCCGAGGAAGGTCGGCTGCGAGAGCGACCAGCTCGTGCGGTCGGCGTTCGCGGTCGCGATCCAGATTCCCTTGCGCGTGGCGATGTAGAGCTGGAGCGGCATCCCCGCGACCCTACCAGATCAGATCTTCATTCGTTCTCGTCCGGAACGCTGTCATCGTCGTCGTCACGGAGATCTGCATCGCTCCCGTTGCCGGTCGCGCGACGCCACAGGCGTCGCAGGCGTCCCGGGTCGTCCTTGCTCGCATCGGGATCCGCGTCGGCCTCCTTGTCGCGGTCCTTGTCGGTGCGCTTGAGGCGGACCTGCGCCTTCACGTCCGGATCCACGCCGGTGTAGCGCTCGCTGTTGGGGATGAAGCGGATCTCGGTCTTGATCTCGAACGAGAGCGTCGTGAGGAGCCGGGCGATCTCGTCGGACAGGTTGACGTGGGTGAGGAACTCGCGGACCTCGCGGGCGACGACCTCGAGGACCTTGTCCTTGGTGTTGTCGGCGGTGTCGGCGATGTAGCCGGCGACGTTCGGGATCTGGAGCTCGCGCGTGACCTTGCGGATGCCCTCCTCGGTGGAGAAGACGGCGCCCAGCCCGGCGGTGAAGGTGCGGCGCACGAGGTCGGGGACGAGCTGTTCGAGGCGCGCGCGCAGGGTCTCGGAGAGGTCCCGATCGCGGTCGCGGTCGCGGTCACCGGCGCGGTCACCGGCGCGGTCACCGCCGCGGTCGACGGTGCGATCCTGCGTACGGTCGCGGTCGCGATCGGTGCCGGGGCGCTCCCTGGGCGGCCCGTCCTTGGGAGCGTCGGGGGCGTCGCCGGTTTCGTCGGAGGCCATGGCCCTTGCGTACCATGGCGCGGCGGGATTGGGTGCGTGTTACGATCGCGCGGTGGATGCAGCCCGGCGCAGTCTGCTCGACGCAGACGCCGGCGCCGGCAAGGTCGGAGTGACCCCGGCGCGGCCTGAACGAGGTGCGCCCTCGCCCGAGGACCGCACCGGTCGGCCGCCAATGCGCGCCTGGCGGTTCGTCATCGCGTACTGGTGCACGTTCCGGGTGATCGCCAGCTACCTGTGGATCCGGTTCTGGGCGCGCTGGCGCAACGACGAATGGCTCGATCGGCGGCTGCGTGAGGCGCACCTGCGCAACGCCCGGCGCATCGAGCGCACGATCTGCCGGCTGCAAGGCCTGTTCATCAAGGTCGGGCAGCTCATCAGCATCATGACCAACTTCCTCCCGGAGGAGTTCCGCAGCCAGCTGGAGGGGCTGCAGGACCACGTGCCGCCGCGGCCGTACGCCGACATCGAGGCGCGCGTGCGCGCCGAGTGGGGCAAGGGACCCAAGGAGCTCTTCGCCGAGTTCGCCGAGCGGCCGATCGCGTCGGCGTCGATCGGGCAGGTGCACAAGGCGCGGCTGCTCACCGGCGAGGAGGTCGCGGTCAAGGTCCAGTACCCCGACATCGATCGGATCGTGACCAGCGACCTGCGCACGCTGCGGCGCATCCTGCGCATCGTGCAGATGTTCGTGCCGTACCAGGGCCTCGACGACGTCTACCGCGAGATCCGCGCGATCGTGCTCGCCGAGCTCGACTTCCGCGCCGAGGCCGACAACGGCGATCGCATCGCCGCCAACTTCGAGGGCCGGACCGACATCGGCTTCCCGCGCGTCGTGCGCGAGCTGTCGAGCGAGCGGATGCTGACCACGCGCTTCGAGGCGGGCGTGAAGATCGTCGACGCCGCCGGCTGCAAGCAGCTCGGCCTCGACCGGCGGGCGCTGGCCAGGCAGGTGGTCGAGCTCTACTGCCAGCAGATCTTCACCGACGGCGTCTATCACGCCGATCCGCACCCCGGGAACCTGCTGGTGCGGCCGCTCGAGGGCGGCGAGGCCGGCGCGGCGCAGATCGTGTTCCTCGACTTCGGCGCGGTGGCGACGATCTCGCCGCAGTTCCGCCAGGGCATCGTCGAGCTGATCCAGGGCGGGCTCACGCGCGACACGCCGCGCATCGTGCGCGCGATGCGGCAGATGGGCTTCGTGGCCAAGGGCGCCGACGACCGGGTGTTCGAGCAGGTCGTCGAGTACTTCCACGATCGCTTCAACGAGAGCATCTCGCTCGACACGCTCAACCTGAAGGACCTGAAGCTCGACCCGGAGAAGACCCTCGAGAAGTCGCTCGAGTCGCTGGCCGACCTGCGGCGCATGGACATCTCGCTGCGCGAGCTGAGCGAGAACTTCCACGTCCCCAAGGAGGCGATCGTCCTCGAGCGGACGCTGCTCCTGCTCATGGGCCTGTGCACCGAGCTCGATCCGACGCTCAACCCGATGACGGTGATCAAGCCGTACCTCGAGCGCTTCGTGCTGGGCGATCAGGACTGGTCGGGGATCCTGCTCGACACCAGCCGCGACATGGTGATGAGCGTGGCGGCGCTGCCGGGCGAGATGCGCCGCTTCCTGCGCACGGCCCACGCCGGCGACATGCGCGTGCGCTTCGCCAACCTCGAGCCGTCGGCGCAGCTCATGTACAAGCTCGGCCACCAGGGCATCCTGGCGGCGATCGGCATCGCGGGCGCGTCGATCGCGATCGTGCTCGAGGGCCGCGGCGAGCTCGACCGCGCCGCGTGGGCGTGGTGGACGGCGCGCGTCGCCGGCGTGCTGCTCGCGCTCAGCTGGTGGAACGCGCGCTCGATCCTGCGCAAGAAGAAGTAGCCGCGCGGCGTCGACGGCGGACGGGTGCGCGCGCGCGTCCCTGGAAGAGGAGGAGGAGGACGACGACGACCACGAGCGCGAGGGCACCGCGCGCCTCGCCGCTCACCGCGCAGCCGCCGCCGTCGTCGCTCGCCACGGGCCGACACACCCCGACCTCGGGCGCGTGCGGCAGGGGCACGCACTCGTCCCCTTCGGGGCAGCTCCCCATCCACGGGCATCGACGCGTGCAGACGCCGTCACCCAGATCGGGGCCGGGGTCGAAGCAGTGGAGCGGTCCCACGCACTGATTCAAGGGGACGTCGCACGGCCAGCCTTCGGTCCCGGGCGTCTGCCCGGGGTACATGCAGAGGAACCGGTCGCCGACCTGCTCGCAGACCATCTGGACGTCTTGCATCCCGGTCGGACACTTCGGCGCCGCCGGATCACACGGCATCGTGCAGAGACGCGAGCTGTCGGGGCGCCCGGGCGCCGTGACACACAGGTTGGACTCGCACCCGTCGTCGACGCCGCCCCAGCAGAAGACGCCCACCGGGTTCTGGTAGGACGGCTGCACGCGGGCGGCCTCGGCGACGGTCATGCCGTGTGTGTCGAGCCACGCGAGCAGCTCGGGATCGGCGGCGAGCTCGGCGACGCGCGCGTTGTTGGCGGTCGCGGCGACGCGCGCGACGAGCGGCGCGCCGCCGAACGTCTCGATCAGGTGCGCCATCGCGCAGCGCACGCCGCGGTCGTCGATGAAGTACGGGGTCAGCTCGGCGAAGTCGAGGTTGCGCGGGAACGCGCCGCGCTCGCGGTAACGCGCGAGCTCGGCGATGACGGCCTCGCGACGCGCGCGCTGAGCCGGCTGGAGGGACGACGTGTCCGCGGTGCGCAGCTCGGCCTCGGCGCCGGCGAGGTGCGCTCGCACGCGCGCCTGCTCGGCGGCGCCGGACGACGGCGCGGGCGCGGGCGCGGGCGCGACAGGCAGGACGACGCCGACCGAGGCGATCATGATCACGAGCGCGAACATCGGAGCCCGCATCGAGCAAGCGCCGCGCCACGGCGCACACGAGTGTCTTCGCGAGCTTCGCGCGCCAACCGACGCTCCACGGTTGGCGTCCGCCAACCTCGTTGGCGATCGGCGCGCCCGCCGGGCATGCTCGTCTAGACCGCGAAGAGCACTTCCGGCTCGACGACGTTCGCCAACTCGAACCCGCACGCAGTGAGCCGGTCGCTTCCGTGAGCGCGAACATGTTGCTTTGACATTCCCCGAATGTGCGGACCACGACACGGCCAGGCAACGACAACGTCGGTGCCCGAGATCGCGCGCAGCGCACGGGGCACTCTCCCCGCGCGGAAGTTCGGGAACCGGTCCTCGAAATTCCCTTGCAGAAACGGGTCAACATGATCTATACGAACATAATCATGTTGCGAAAGCGGGTGGCGAGCAGCTCGAGCTGGGTGTGAAGCCCCGCCCCACGTGGGGCGGGAAACGCGAGGGTGCGGGGCGGCCGCGCAAGCAGGGCAGCAAGCCGCGCCACGTGCGGCGACCTGAGATCGCGAAGAACACGGCGCTGCACGTGTCGCTGCGCGTGTGCCGCGAGGTCGGGCGGCTGCGGCGGCCGGCGGGGTACCAGGCGATCCGGCGCGCGATCGCCGCGTGCATCGGCCGGCGCGACTTCCGCGTCGTGCACACGAGCATCCAGGGCAACCACATCCACCTGCTGGTCGAGGCGAACCACAAGCGTGCGCTGACGAACGGAGGGCGCGCGTTCATGGTCTCGGCGGCGCAGCACCTCAACGCGGCGCGTGGTCGCCGCGGCGAGGTCTTCATCCAGCGGTATCACGCGGTTCCGCTGAAGACGCCCAGGCAGGCGCGAGCGGCCATCGCGTATGTCATGAACAACTGGCGCCGGCATGGAGAGGACCAGGACGGCCCGCGGCAGCGCGCGGCGCTCGTCGATCCCTACTCGATGGGCATCGTCTTCGACGGGTGGCGCGAGCTCCCGACGCCCTTTGCCATCCCCGACGGCTACGAGCCGCTGCCGGTGTGCGGCGCGCGATCGTGGATGCTGACGGTAGGCTGGCGAAAGCATCCGCTCGTCGGGCTGCGGGAGGTGCCGGGGCCGCTCGGCGAACGGGCCCGGCGGTGAGCGGGGGCGACGAAGAAGCGTCGGCGGCGTTCTACCGTGGCCGTCGGGTCGGTCGTCGGCGTGGTCGTCGGCGTGGTCGTGGTCGACTCGCTTGGCTCGCTCAGGGTGAACGGACCGACGGCGTCAGCGGGGGAAGAGCTCGGAGCGCATCTCGATGATCTGGGTGCAGGTGGTGCCGGGCGGGACGCGGACCGCGCGGAAGAGCGACGGGTTGCCGGGCTGCTGGGTGATGACCGGGTTGAGGTTCTTCACCGCGCCGATCTGGCCGGCGCTGCAGGCGCCGCCGCCGGCGATGTTGCAGCCGAGGATGCCGAGCTCGATGGTCGCGTCGATCTCGCCGTTGACCAGGTCCGACGAGAACACCTCGCCCGAGAGCGCGAACTGGGTGCGCAGCGCGACGTAGACCTCGTCGAGGTTCACCGCCGGCACGTTGTAGGCGAGGAGCGTCGTGCCCGGCTTGCCGTCGCCTTCCTGATCGCAGGCGCAGTTGGAGCCGATCGCCAGGTCGCACGTCGTGTCGGCCGACGGCGGGCAGGAGCGGAAGTTGCCGTTGGCGTCGGCCTCGGGGAGCGGCGCGGTGCCGATGGTCGATGGATCGAGGACGGCGCCGAGGACGAGCGTGAAGCGCTCGGTGTCGAGCGTGGCGCAGACCTGGTCGGGCGAGCTCAGCGCGCCGTCGCCGGTCACGCCGGCGACCGACTCGATCGTCGACTGCGGGACGACGAAGCGGATCGGCTGATCCTGGCCCGCGATCGGGACGTCGGGGATGTCGATGCCGCAGCCGCCGGCGATGACCTCCACCGCCGTGCCGCTCTGCACGATGTCGATGACGAGAAGGAGCTCGGCGGTGGTGTCGACCTCGACGAGGCCCGACGCGTTCACGTGCACGTTGAGCGTGCCGAGCACCGCGGCGCGGCCGTTGATGTCGAAGGTGCCGCCGGGGCGGCACTGCTCGCCGAACACGCGCGCGTCGACCATGTCGCCAGCACCGCCGCCGCCACACGCGGCGACGGCCGACGACAGAACCACACTCAGCAGCGCCAGTCGGCTCATGAGCGATCGACGATACCACTGCTTGAGGTCGGCCCGGCGCGTCGTGTCTAATGCCGCGACGTGCGTCACCTCGGGGTAGCGATCGCAGGCCTCGTCGTCGCTGACGTCGTCGCCGGCGCCGGCGCTCGGCCGGCGCATGCGAACCCCGCGGAGGTCTTCGGCCTCGGCAGCCGGCACGCGGCGCAGGCCGGCGCGGGGGTCGCGTCGGTCGACGACATGGCCGCGTCGCTGGTCAACCCGGCGGGGCTCGCGCGCAGCGGCGGCAAGCGACTGACGCTCGGCGCGCAGGGCGCGTTCTCCAACCTCCACATCAACGACCGGCGCACCGACCTGAGCGAGCCAGCCGGCGGCGTCTTCGGGCTGACCGCACCGGCGCCGCTCGGCGGCGCGCTGGCCGGACGGATCCACGTCGGGCTCGGCATGTACGTCCTGCCCGGGTCGATCGCGCGCATCGTCGCGCGTTACCCCGACGAGCCGTTCTATCCCTACTACCAGGGGCGCACCGAGCGCCTGGTGATCGTGCCCGGTGTCGGGGTGCGCGTCACGTCGCGTTTCGAGGTCGGCGTCGCCGCCAACTTCATGGCCGGCCTCGGCGGCGCGCTCCAGGCGAGCGAGGGCTCGACCCGCGCGCTCGACGCGCGCGTCGACGAGAAGGTGCCGGCGGTGGCGCGCGTGATCGCGGGCGCGGCGTGGCGGCCGCTCGACGCCCTGCGCGTCGGGCTCGTCTTCCGCCAGCGCTTCGAGGTGCCGTTCGCGACACGCGCCGAGACCGAGGTCGCCGGCGAGCCGATCGATCTCGACCTGCGCGCGTCGGGCCAGTTCTCGCCCAGCCAGCTCGTGGCCGGGGTCGCGTGGCTCACCAGCGCGGCGACGGTGAGCGCCGACGTGACGTTCGCGCGATGGTCGGCGTACCCCGGGCCGTTCGTCGAGGTGAAGAGCGAGCTGCCGCTCGTCGGGCCGCTCGCCGGCGAGCTGCCGACGGTGCCGTGGAAGGACACGTTCGGCGGCAAGCTCGGCGTCGAGGCGCCGCTCGGCGACGCCGTCATCCTGCGCGGCGGCTACGCGTTCGAGACCTCGCCCGTGCCCGCGGAGCAACCCGGCGTGACCAACCTCCTCGACGGGCCGCGTCACACGATCGCGGCCGGCGTCGGGCTCGTGCACACGCGGGTGAAGGGCAAGCGGGTGCGCCTCGACCTGCACCTGCAGACGCAGATCGTGCAAGGGCGCACGCTGCGCAAGACGGTGTTCGCGCCGGGCGAGGACGGCGACGGCTTCGACGGGCTGCGTGACGAGGTCACCGACAACGCGAACGACCCGGCGACGCAGGGCGCGCAGATCTCGAACCCGGGGTTCCCGCGCATCGATTCGGGCGGACAGGTGTTCGCGGGCGGCCTCACGATGGAGGTCGAGCTGTGAGGGGGGGGTTGATGCTCCTGGCGCTGACGGCGACCACGGCCGCCGCCGATCCGCTCGACGAGTTCGGCTTCGGCAGCGGCGCCGCGGGCGTCGCGGGCGCGCGCACGGCGACGGCGCGCGGCGCCGAGGCGGCGCACCACAACCCCGCGGGCGTCGCGCTCGGCGTGCACCCCGAGCTCCTCCTCGGCTGGGGCTACGGCGCGATGCAGCTCGAGATCAACGGCCGCGACGCCCGGGTGCTGGACGTGCGTGGCACGTCGATCGGGCTCGCCGTGCCGTTCACGCTCGACGACGACTGGACGCTCGGCACCGGCATCGCGCTCTACCTGCCCGATCAGTTCCTCGCGCGCCTCCAGCTCATTCCCAGCAACGAGCCGCACTTCGTCCTCCTCGACAACGATCCGCACCGCGCCGTCGTCGAGCCGGTCGCCGCCGTGGCCTACCGGGGCAAGGTCGCGCTCGGCGCCGGCGCGTCGGTCCTGGCCAACGCGCGCAGCAACAAGATCCTGTTCGACGTCGGCATCGTCGGCGGCGAGAAGGTCGGCGCCGCCGAGCTCGACGTCGAGCTGCCGGTGCGCCTCGCGCCGCTCGTCGGCCTCTGGGCGCAGCCGCACCCGCGCGTGCGCGCCGGCCTCACCTACCGGGGCAAGCTCGCCCTCGACCTGGCGCTCGACATCCTGGCCAACGTGCAGATCGCCGGCGTGGTGACCGGCGACGTGCTGGTCTCGCTGCGCGCGTCGAACTACTTCACGCCGGCGCGCGTGAGTGGCGGCGTCGCCATCGACGTCCTGCCCGACCTGACGCTCGCCGCCGACGTCACGGTCAACCGCTGGTCGACCTACCCGGCCGCCGCCGATCTCGCCGTGCTCATCGCGCTCGACATCGCGCCGCCGCTGGTGTCGAGCACGGTGCCGCCGTCGGCGTTCACCGACACCGTCGACGGCGAGCTCGGCATCGAGTACCGCAACCGCGGGCGCCGCACGGACGTCACCGTGCGCGCGGGCGGCGCGTGGCGGCCGTCGCCGGTGCCGCCGCAGGTCGGGCTCACGAGCTGGGCCGACGGCGACCGCCTCGTGCTCACCGCCGGCGGCGGCCTCACGCTCGCCGACTGGGCGCCGATCCTGACGCGGCCGATCGACTTCGACCTCGCGCTCCAGTGGCACCACGTCGCGCACCAGCTCACGCAGAAGCAGATCGACACGTTCCCGGGCGAGGCGTTCTCTTCGGGCGGAAACATCTTCCACGCCGGCCTCTCGGCGACGGTACGATTCTAGCCATGCGCGCGCTCGCCCTCACGACCCTGGCGCTCGCGGCGTGCGGCTTCCTGCCGGAGGACGACTTCACCGGCGCGCGCGTGGGCGACGGCATCGCACCGTGGACGGATCTCGGCCCGGCGCCGACCTGCCTCGGCAACCAGTTCCTCGGGCCGCCGACGTCGTCGCCGGGCGGCTTCTGCTACGACCGCAACCAGGTCGAGGATCCGTGCCTCGACGACGACGACTGCGAGTCGCGCGAGACCTGCGTGTGTGGCCGCTGCACCGTCGCGTACTGCACGTCGGCGTCGGATTGCAGCGGCGGGAGGTCGTGCTCCTTCAGCGAGAACCGCTGCGACACCCGGTGCGCCGACGCCACCGACTGCGCGCCCGGCGAGGAGTGCTTCAACGGCGCGTGCCGCGGCCGCTGCGACACCGACGACGAGTGCCAGCGCGGCGAGGTGTGCTCGAGCCGCAACTACTGCGTCACCGTCGACTGCGCGGACGACTCGACGTGCCAGTCGACCGAGCGCTGTCACGTGCAGCGGGTGCCGCGCCTCGTCCTCGAGCCCTTCGCCGTCGCCCAGCGCGAGTCGCCGCGTCTGGTGCTCTACGTCGAGGTCGGCGACGCGGTCCAGCCGCAGCGTGCGATCTGGCGCGCCGTGTCCGACGACGGCCTCCGCTTCGAGTTCGAGCCGGCGCGGCCCGCGCTCGAGGACGCGGGCGCCGCGCGCGCGCCGTCGATCGTCCGCACGGCGACCGAGTGGCTCCTCTACTACGAGAGCGGCGACGGCGCCGCGATCAAGGTCGCGCGCTCGGCCGATGGCTTCGAGTTCGCGCCGGGCACGGTGGTGCTGACCGGCGGCACCGGGCCGAGCGCGATCCACGCGCCCTCCGCCGTGCTCCTCCCCGACGGGAGCGTCGCCGTGTACTTCGAGATCGGCGACGGCGCCGCGATCGGGCTCGCGACCGGCGCGCCGGGCGGGATGTTGACCACGCGCGGCCCCGTGCTCGAACCACGCGAGGTGAGCGTGCCGGTCACGGCGCCGACCGCGCCGTTCTGGACCGACGTGGTCGCGGTGCGGAGCCCACACGCCGCCGTGACCGAGGGCCCGGGCGGCCCGTCCCTGCGGCTGTGGTTCTCGGCGTTCGGGCGCGAGAGCGCCGACTCCGAGCAGTTCGGGATGACCGTGCCACTGCCACCGAACTTCTCGATCGGCTATGCCCGCGCGAGCGTGGATGACCCCGGCTCGCTCGTGACCTGGCCGTACGGACCCGTGGTCGACCGGGTCGACGCCTTCCTCGAGCACAAGGAGGAGATGTCGCCGGGTGTGGTTCAACTGGTCGACGGCGACGGCGCGAGGCCCGGCTACCTCCTCTACTACGTCGAGGCGAGCGCGGATGACACGGCGATGGGACCGGGGGGCCCGTTCACCATCGGGCGGCTCGGAGTGCTGGGCAACGGGGCCTATCTGCGATAGAAGAGCGTCCGCCGTTTTGTGGATCTACCGAGCGGCGCTTACTAGGATCGAAAACGCATGATCGCTGTCATCGGGAACCTGATCACCGGCGCGCTGGCCTGCTCCCTCTTCATGGCGACGATCCGACTCTCTCGCTGAACCGCGGCGAGGCTCACTCGGGCGCGGCGCTGACCGGAAGGTCCTTGGTGATCTTGGCGGTCTTGCCGGCCTCGATCCTCACGGTGTACGTGAACTTCTCGCGGCCGACGCTGAACGTCACCTTGTGAATCCCGGGCGAGAGCGCGATCTTGCCCATGGGCGTGATCGGCGTGGTCTTGCCGGTCGGCTTGCCGTCGATCGCGACCTGGGCGAACGGCGTCGCGTAGGCGGTCAGGTAGCCGACGTTGGCGTCGGCCTTGTCCGTCTTGGAGTCGGTCCGGGTCTTCGCGTCCGTCTTCGCGTCCGTCTTCGCGTCCGTCTTCGCGTCCGTCTTCGCGTCCGTCTTCGTGTCCGTTCGGGTCTTCGTGTCCGTCTTCGGCGTGATGACCTCCGGCCGGTCGTCGAGGTCGATCCGGGTGTCGGTCCGGGTGTCGGTCCGGGTCTTGCGACGATCGGCCTTCGGGTCCGCCTTCGTGTCGACGACCGAGACCTTCTCCTCGTCCTCGCGGGCATCGGTCGACGCGGTCGCGGCGACCCCGGCGTCGATCTCCACCGCCACCGCGGCGGCGTCCGCCGCGACGTCCTCGACACCCGCGTCGTCGGTCGCCGCGAGCGCCACGCCGGCATCTCCGTCGTCGACCGCAGGCGCCGCCGCGTCGGGCGCGAGCGCCGGATCGACCGCGGCGGCGAAGGCGCCGGCATCGATGGTCTCCGCTCCGCTCGCGGCCGCCGCGGCCGCCGCGACCGCCGTCCCCTTGCTCCCGCCGTCGGCGAGCACGACGAACTTGACCACGGCGAACACGCCCAGCACCACCGCCGCGATGCCGATGCCGATCGCGATGTCCTTGGCGAGCGACGGCTTCTTCCGCCGCTTCGCCGTCATGTCGACGGGGACCGCTCCCTGCGGCGCGCCGTAGCCCGGATACTGGCCGGGATACTGCCCCGCGTACTGCGGGTACTGCGGCGACGGCGGATAGCCGGGATACCCGGGCGGATACGACGGTGGTGGACCACCGAACGGCGCGGCGCCCCCGAACGCCGCGCCGCCCGGCGCGCCCGAAGGAGGCATCATGCCGGGGCCCGGAGGCCCACCGTAGCCGGGCGCCCCGGGAGGCGCGCCGACGTGTGGAGGATGCGAGCCGAGCGGGAACTGGCCCGGCGGCGGGAATCCCGGAACCGGGATCGACGCGGAGCCGGGGCCGTGCAGCTGACCGGGTGACATGCCGGCGAGCGCGGCGGCTGGATCGACCGCGGGCCCCGCGCCGGTCGGCGGCGGCTGCAGCGGTAGCACCGGCGCCGACATGCCGAGGAGCGTCCTCGCCTGGGAGCTCGGCCCCGCATCGGGCGCTGCGCCGGCGGCGGCCGCCATCGCGGCGCGCTGCTGGGCGGCGGACGGCACCTGGATCGACATCGCGGCGAGCGGCGAGATCGTCTTGTCGTCGGGGTTGCTCACCACCGGCGGCGGCGTGGTCGACGCGCGCGGCGCGACCGCCGGACCCGACGTCGTCGGGCGATTCGACGGCGCGGGCGTCGGGTTGCGAGGCTGGCGCACGGAGGGCGACACCACGACCGCGGGCGCGCCGGCGGGGGGCGCGTTCTCCGAGACCAGCGAGACCTCGCTGATCTCGCCGAAGATCTCGGTCGGGCCCTCCTCGACGAACTCGTCACCGGGATCGTTGCGGCGCGCCGGAGGCGCGGCCTGCGCCGCGGCCTGCTCCGCGATGATGTCGTCGAAGCTCGGACCGCCGAGCATCGTCGGGTCCTCCGACTGCCCCGCCGCCCCCAGGTGCTCGACGACGTCGAGCTTGGCCTCGGCCTGCGGCACGCCCGCGATGAGGCCCTCGCGGCCCACCTTCTTGAAGCTCTCGAGCTGCTGCCGCTCCTTGTCGAGATCGGCGGCGAACGCCTCCTTGAGCCAGGTGGCCAGCGACTTCGCCGTGAACACCTGCTCCTGCGACATGAGGTAGCGCTGCAGGTCCGCCACCATCTCGCTGCCCCACTGGTAGCGATCCTCGGCGTCGCGCGCGAGCGACTTCATGATGATCTTCTCGACCGCCTCCGGGATGTTCGGGTTCACCTGGCGCGGGGGCGGGACGTCGACGTTGCGCACCTTCTCGAGCGTCGAGAAGTCGGTCTCGCCGACGAAGAGGCGCTCGCTGGTGAGGCACTCGTAGAGGATCGTGCCGATGCTGAACAGGTCGCTCCGGCGATCGAGGGGCAGGCCGCGGACCTGCTCCGGCGACATGTAGCCGAACTTGCCCTTCAGCACGCCGGCCTGGGTCTTCGACGACCGCGACGCCGCCTTGGCGATGCCGAAGTCGATGATCTTCACCTCGCCCTCGTACGAGATGAGGATGTTCTGCGGCGAGCAGTCGCGGTGGACGATCTCGAGCGGGCGCCCGAGCGCGTCCCGCTTCTTGTGGGCGTAGTCGAGGCCCTCGCAGACCTTGGCGATGAGGAAGCACGCCATCGCCGCCGGCATCTGCTGCTTCAGCTTGCGCAGGCGGTTCTGGATCTGGAGCAGATCCTTGCCCCAGATGTACTCCATCGCGATGAAGTGCGCGCCGTCGGTGCGGCCGAGCTCGAAGATCTGGCAGATGTTCGCGTGCGCGAGCTGCCCGACGATCTTCGCCTCGTCGATGAACATCTTGATGAAGTCGCGGTCCTCGCCCATCGAGGGCAGGATCCGCTTGATGGCGATGACCTTCTCGAACCCCTCGACGCCGTAGCTCTTCGCCTTGAACACCTCCGCCATCCCGCCGACGCTGATTCGATCGAGGAGCAGATACTTCCCGAACGGGATGGCCTGACGCACGCGTGAACCATGGTGACGTAGCCGCGCGTCGATCTCAAATACAAAAGGGGGGTATTGCCCCTGACCCACAGGCGACATCGTCTGTCGCCGCTGTCGTACATGTCGTCGACAGACCACGGGCTGGAGCCGACAGTTCGTCGCGAGCGCTCAGAACGTGCCCGCGATCCCGAGGCCGCCGCCATGTGTGCCCAGCGACACCGGGGCGACCATCACCGTGGCGCGCGTGCGGCGATAGTGGCGGAAGCCGTCGATGACGCCGTAGACGTAGAGGCCGACCAGGGCGGCGCCGGTGACCGAGTTGACGGTCTTCATGGTGCGGGCGCTGTCCGCGCGCGAACGCGTGCCGTCCTCGCAGGTGCGATCGACGTCGCTGCACCAGCGATCGAGCATGACGTACGTCGTGATGTTGCTGGCGAGGAGCGCGGCGCCGAGGCCGCCCAGCACCCATCCCTTCGCCCGCTGACGGTTCTGGAACTGACCGGCGGGCGGCACCAGGTTGAGGACGGCCCAGCGGCGGGCGCGCGGGCGCAACGCGCGCAGCTCGGCGGCGTGCTTGGCCTTCACGTTGTCGAAGAACGTGACCACGTCGGGCGCGAGGAGGCCGATGTCGAGGTGACCGTCGAGCTCGATGCGCAGGTACGCGTGGAAGTGGGCCTCGGCGCGGTCGTAGCGCTGGCGATAGAACTCGGCGATGCCGAGCAGGCGGTGCGCCTCGGCGTGATCGGCGGACGAGACCGACGCGTCGTCGGGGATGTCGCCGACGAGCAGGATCACGCGCTCCCACGCCTTGTCGTCGACGGCTACCGACGCCTCCGCGATGCGCTCCACGGGCGAGCGGGCTTGCCCCGGCTGCGCGTGCGCGGCCGCCGCCGTCAGGACGAGGATCGCGAGGACGACGCGCGCGAGCATCGGCGTCACGGGCCCCGGCGGGCCTCGAGGCGTTCGCGGATGCGGGGCGCGACGACGTCGGTGACCTGCGCCGCGGCGAAGCGGATGAGGGTGTCGACGCGATCGCCGCGGCTGCCGACCAGCGTATCGGTGCGGACGACGCGCCGGTAGACGAGCGTGCCGGTCGCATCGAAGACAGTGACGCGGGCGCGGGCGCGGGCGACCGGGATGTCGCGCTGGGTCCCGGCGACGAAGGCGAGGAGCTCGAAGCCGACCACCAGCGCGGCGCCGTGGCTCGCGGCGAGCTCCGGATCGACGGCGACCGCCGGCGGTGCCGGCGCCGACTCGACGGCGGCGCGGTGCCCGAGGCGACGGGCGAGCTCGAGCGCGGCGGGCGCGAAGAGAGGCGGGATGTCGACCGGCGCAGCTTCCACGCCGGCGAGCGCGGGCGCGCTGACGACGACGATCGCGAGCGGCCGGGTATCGGGCCGCGGCGAGACGACGTCGCCGCCGGGCGAGGGTGGGCGGACGGCGTCGACCGGCCGCGGCGACGTCCGCGTCAGGGCGGCGGCCGCGCGCGCCGCCTGGGCGTCCTGCGCGGCGAGGCCGGCGCGGATCGCGACGACGAGCTCGGCGGCGACCGTGGCCGCGGCGTGATCGATGTTCTCGATCGAGGCGGCCGCGCCCGACGGACGGGCGACGTCGACGCCACGCTCGGGATCGCGGATGCGCGACTCGATGACGACGCCGGCGCCGCGGCGGACGAGGCGACCGTCGACGACGAGGCGGGCACGCGCCGGCACGGGGTCACCGTCGTTGACGAGGGTGACGTCGAGGCCGGCCTCGCGCAGCGCCCGCGTGACCTCCGCCGCGACGGGCTTGCCGTAGAGCTGGAGCCGCTTCTCGGCGGTGAACGGGATCAGCGCGATCGCCGCGCGCCCCTCGGCCTGAGCGTGCGCCGCGCCGGCGCCGGCGGCGACGAGGAGCACGGCGAGCACGACGGGCGCGACGAGCGCGAGCGCGAGCGCGCGAGGGAGGCGAGGCACGCCCGCATGGTACACGCTCACGGGCTCACGCCCGGGTCGGGCACCGCGACGATGAAGCGGCCGGCCGCGTCGGAGACCGCATCCCCGAGCGGGCGCGAGCGATCGAGGCCGGTGCAGGCGAGGTGACACAGCGCCGCGACCCCGACCGCGCGCGCGCCGACGCTCTGCCCGGTGGCGCGGATCTCGCCCGAGATCGTGATCGCCGCCGGCAGCGGGAGGTCGCCGAGATCTTGCGTCGTCGCCAGGGAGATGGGGAAGGTCGACGTCGCGTCGTCACCGGTCGGATCCGAGACCGTGATCGCGTACGCCGCGCCGGCGGCCACGGGGAGCGAGAAGACGCCGTCGGCGCCGGTGGACACGAGCGGGATCGGCGCGCCGGCGTGAGCGACGGCCCCCGTCAGCGTCGCGCGGACCCGCGCCCCGGCGCGGACGCCACCGGCCGCGCGCAGGACGCGACCGGTGATCGTCACCGGCGCGGCGGCGTCCAGCGTTCCGCCCGGCGGCAGCGAGGCGCTGGCGAAGGCGCCGGGCCCGGCGGCGGCGATGAACACCGCGGCGGTGCCGTCGAGGAGGCGGACGGCAGGGAGACGGCCCGTGGCGTCGGTGCGGATCGTCCGACGGTGCCAGCCCGTGGCCTGGGCCAGCACCGTGGTCCCGGCGGCGTCGCGGATCGTGCCGGCCGACGCGCGCTGGACGTCGACGAGCACGTCGGCGGAGGCGACCGGCGCGCCGCCGACACGCACGAGGGTTCCGGCGAGGTCGCTCGTCGGGACGGCGGCGTGGCGGATGGTGATCGCGGCGGTGCCGCCGAGCTCCACCGAGGCGTCGAGCCGGGGCAGATCGCTGCCGGCGGGCGGGACGACGGTGATGGTCTCCACCGCGGCGCCGTCGCGCCAGCGCAGCTGGAAGCTGCCGTCGGCGCCGGTGGTCGCCACCGTCGACACGCGGCTGCCGGAGCTCACCGACACGCGCGCCATCGCGACGGGGGCGCCGCCCACGTCGAGGACGTGGCCATCGAGCGTCGAGCCGCCGTCGACGGTGAGCGCGCCCGAGAGCGGCTCCCAGTCGACGACGGTCAGCGGCGCGAGCGCGGCCGTGGTCGGAACCACGAGGACGTCGTAGCGGCCGCCGACGAGACGAACGCTCGCGTTGCCGGCGGTGTCGCTGAACGACTCGACGATCGCGTCCGGGGTCGCGCGCGAGGTGAAGCGCAGGTACGCCGCCACCGGCGCCGCCTGCGGCGTGCGCACGGTGATCGGGTGCACGCTGCCGGCGTCGAGGGTGAGGATGCCGGCGGCGAAGTCGGCGCCGCCGGAGATGGTGATGACGCGCTCCTGCGGGGGGGCCGCGATCGACGTCGGCGGCACGAAGCGGAGACGGATGGCGCGCGTGTTGGCGCCCGGCTGCATGACGTTGAGCCCGCCGCGGTAGGGCCCGCAGCTCCCGCCGACCCAGAGCTCGACGTCGTAGATGCCGGCGACCGGCGCGTCGAACTGGATGTCGCGCGAGTCGGCGTCGAGCGCGGTGAAGGGCACGTCGACGCCGCCGCGCCGCACGACCCACGTGTACGTGATGACGCCCGACGCGCCGAACACGTCGCCGCGCGCGACGATCGTCGCCGGCGCCGTCGGCATCATCGGCTCGAACGAGACCACCGCGGTACAGGCGGCGCTGTCGCTGCCGCCGGCGTCGGAGACGTCGTCGTCCCCGGCGTTCCCGGCGCCGCAGGCGCTCGCCGCGATCACCAGGCCGCAGGCGGCGGCGAGTCGCCAGGCGCGCGCCACTAGCGCACCTCCAGGGCCCAGGTCTGCCGCTGGAGGCAGGCGTCCTGGCCGATGCTGCACGTCGCGACGTTCTCCGCGCACTGGATGGTGCGGCCGACGCGGTCGTCGATCTCGACGCGCACGTCGAGGCGATCGCCCGGGTCGTGGTGCGCGGGATCGAGCTCGAGGCCACCGACGCCGGTGTCGACGAACGCGAACGCGCTCGCGCCGGGGGCGCGCACGTACCAGCGCAGCTCGGCGGCGCCGAGGTAGGGGTCGCCGGGCGGCGGCGCGGGGTAGACGTCGAGGTCGTCCTCGACGACGGTCACCGCGATGCGACGCGGGGCATCGAGCACGAGGAACGCGCCCGCCGGCGCCGGCGCCGGATCGAGCGCGCCGAGGCAGGGCGGTCGATCGGGCACCACGAGGATGAGCTCCTCGTGGACGGACACGTCGATCCCGTCGGAGGCGGTGACGCGCACGTACCAGTCGCCGTCGACGTCGGGCAGGAGCAGGCGCTCCTCGCCGCCGCTCGGCGGGTCGGGCAAGACGTCGAAGCGCCGGTCGCCGGGCACCGAGTCGCGCGCGGGGAAGAGCTCCCACGTGAGCGAGACGTCGTCGCCGTCGGCGTCCGAGCCGCGCGCGCTGACGACGATCGGGACGTCGGGGGGGAACGCGCCGTCGATCTCGCGGCCTCGGCGCTGGACGACGACGGAGGGCGTGTTGTTGACGACGTCGAGCTCGAGGCGCTGGCCGGGCCGCGCGACGGCGCCGTAGACGTCCTCGACGTCGAGCGTGATCACGACGCGCGTGGTGGGCAGGGCCTCGACGCGCGGCGGGACGATCACGTCGAAGATCGGATCGAACCCGGTCTCCTCGGCCGCGCAGGTCCCGCTGGCGTTGCACGCCTGGAAGCGCCAGCTCGGCGACGTCGGATCGCGGTCGGGGTCGTCGACGACGGCGCGGAACGAGAGCGCGCCGCCGCGGGTGGGGACGCCGGCGCCGACGCGCTCGATCTCGGCGCTCGGCCGCTCGTTGATGACCTCGCCGTAGAAGCAACCGGCCGCGCCGGAGGCGAGCGCCGTGAGGGCGACGGAGCGCAGCACGAGCCGATCGTGATGCAACGCCCTTGCCACGCGCAAGTGCTCAATCCCTCAGGTGGTCATGGGCGTGACCGCGGCAGACCACGACACGGGTGTCAGGACGGAGGAGCCGGGGAGCAAAGGCGCCCACTGAAGCCCGATGCCTGATGCCTTCCTTGCGTGACGGGCGCCTCTGCTCCCTGTTTTCTTCACGGGTAGCAGTCGAGCTGCGGCTTGTCGCGGAGGGTGCAGCGCTCGACGCGGGGGAGCTGGAGGTAGACCGGGCTGCGCGCCTTGCCGCCGGAGAGCACCTCGATGCGGTAGCGGCCCGGCTTGAGCTGCTTGCGCTCGCCGCGCGCGACGGTGTCCTTGCCGTTGATGCGCACGCCGTCGCCGACCTCGACGAGGATCTCGACCGGGTCGAGGAGGGTGCCGTCGACGCGGCGGGTCTCGCCGGCCTTGACGTCGACGGTGCCGCTCCAGGTCTCGAGGCCCGGGCCCTGGCTGCAGCGCGCGCGGTGACGGCCGGCGTCGAGCGAGATCGTGAGCTCGCGATCGGCGCGGCCGCGCGGGACGTCGTCGACGACGAGCTCGCACCAGGTGTCGAAGGCGAAGGTGACGCGGGCGGGCGCGGGCGCCGCGTCGACGGGCGGCGCGGCGTCGAGGCGTGCGTCGACGCCGGCGTCGACGGGCGGCGCGATCATCGGGGCCGCGTCGATGGCGAGGCGAGGGCCGGCGTCGCGGGGGCGCGGAGGCGCGGCGTCGGTGACGTTCGTCGCAGCCGCATCCGCAGACGCAGACGCAGACGCAGACGCAGACGCATCCGCGGACGGGGACGCAGATGCATCCGCCGACCCGAACGGCGACGAGGCGTCGGCGGGGAGCTCCATCGCGGCGGGGAGAGGGGAATCGCGCGTGAGCATCCACGCGCCCGCGGTCGCGAGCGCGAGCGCACCCGCGGCGACGGCGGCCAGCAGCCAGCGGCGCGGGGCCGGCGCCTGGAGCTCGGCCGCGAGGGCCTGCGCGTCCGCATGCTCGGGCGCGAGCGCGAGCGCACGATCGACCAGCGAGAGCGACAGGGCCAGCGACCGGGCGCGCCCGGCGCGCGCGCGCTCGAGCAGCCTGTCGACGACGAGCGGCGCGTGGGTCTTCTCCCAGCCCGCGCGATCGGCGGCGAACGCCTTCACCTCGTCGGCCGGATCGCCGAGCCCGCCCGCCGCCGCGAACGCGCGCAGCTCGTCGGCCGCGGCCTTGGCCGTCGCCGGCCGCTTCGCCGGCTCCGGCGACATCAGCCGCTCGATGAAGCGCGAGAGCTCGGCGCCGACCGCCGGGCGGCGCCGAGCCGCGGGCGGCGCGCTCCCCCGCGACGCGTCGGCGACGATCTTCGCCGTCGGTCCGCTGAACGGGAGCCCGCCGGTCGCCAGCTGGTAGAGCGAGGCGCCGACCGAGTACAGGTCGCTGCGCGCATCGACCGCGTTGCCCAGCGCCTGCTCGGGCGCCATGAACGAGGGTGTGCCCAGGAGCGCGCCGCTCTTGGTCACGAGCGAGTCGTCGTCGTCGAGGCGGGCGACGCCGAAGTCGGCGAGCAGGAGCCGGCCGTCGTCGGCGAGCATGACGTTGCCCGGCTTCACGTCGCGGTGGACGATGCCGGCGGCGTGCGCGACGGCGAGCGCCTCGCACACGAGGACGCCGATACACGCGACCAGCTCGCCGAGCATCGGCCCGTGCGCCTCCGCGACCTCGCGCAGGCTGTGGCCGCGCACCAGCTCCATGACGATGAACGGCGGCGCGCCCGCGTCGGCGCCGACGTCGTAGACGCGCAGGATGTTCGGATGCTCGAGCACGGCGGCGGCCCGCGCCTCGCGCTGGAAGCGGCGCGTGACCTCGGACTTCCGGGCCAGGTGCGGGAACAGCACCTTCACGGCGACCTCGCGCCGCAGCTCGGTGTCGCGCGCGCGGAACACCGACGCCATCCCGCCCGCGCCGAGCTCGTCGCCGAGCTCGTAGCGGCCGAGTCGATCGCCGGGCCCGACGCCGCGGATCGTCACGCTGCCCGACGCGGTCGCCGGCGACGACGACGATGGCGACGAGGGATGACCGAGCGGCGGCGCCGCACCGCCGCTGGACGCGCCGTCCGACGCGAGCGTATCGGCCGAACCGATGTCGCCCGAGTCGTCGGGCTTCGTCATGTAGCGACGGGCCAGGCCACGCAGCCGGCCTTGCCGGCGTCCTTGGCCGCGCGCATCGCCTGGCCGAGCCGGCGCCCGAGCTCGTCGAAGCCCTTGGCGTCGAGGCCATCGGTCGACGCCAGCGCGATCACCACCGCGAGCTCGTCGCTCTCCCCCGGGAACAGCTCCTCGCGGCGCGTGTTGCTCGCCTCGATGAGGCGGGCGGCGAGCGCCTGCGCCGCCGGCTGGGTCGCGACCGCGATGAAGTCCGAGCCGCCGAGGTGCCCCACGAACGCGCCGCCCTCCGACGCCTGGCGAGCCTCGTCCAGCACCATCCGGGCGAGCGCGCGCACCGCGTCCTCCGAGCGGGCGAACCCGATCTTGTCCTGGTACGCGTCGAACTTGAGCACGTCGATGTGGAGGACCGCCACCGGCTTCCCGCTCTTGAGCAGCTCCTCGAGGTGCGCGTCGATCGCCCGCGAGCCCGGCAGATCCGTCGTCGGGTTGCGATCGCGCTCGCGCCGGGTCGCGCGGATCATCGCGCGGACCCGCGCCGAGAACTCGCGCAGGTCGAACGGCTTGGTCATGTACGCGTCGGCGCCGGCGTCGAGGCCCTCGACCGAGTTGTCGACCGAGGCGAGCGCCGTCAGCATCAGGATCGGCGTGCGCGACCACATGACGTCGGCCTTGAGCCGGCGCGCGACCTCGAGGCCGTCGACGCGCGGCATCATCACGTCGAGGATGAGCAGGTCGGGATCGTGGGCGCGCACCAGGCGGAGCGCCTCCTCGCCGTCGAACGCGCGCAGGCAAAGGAAGCCCGCGTCGCCCAGCGCCATGCTCACCATGTGGGCGATGGCGTCGTCGTCCTCGGCCACCACGATCTTCTTGAGCAACATGGCCCAAGTAGTTGATACCGCCGCCAGCGCAGCGGGTCAACCGCCGTTGATTCGACTTGTGCGGGCCTGCCCGCGCTGCGCGCGCTCGGCCGCGTGCTACTGCTCACGGCTGTGCCCGTACCCGCGGATCCGCTCGTAACGACCACCGTGCTCGACCACGGGCTCCGGGTCACGACCGTCGCCCTCCCCCACCTGCACACGGCCACGGTCGCCGCGTTCATCAAGGTCGGGTCCCGCTTCGAGCGCCCCGAGGAGAACGGGCTGTCGCACTTCACGGAGCACATGCTGTTCCGCGGCACCGAGCGCTTCCCGACCTCGCTGGCGCTCAACACCGCGATCGAGCGCCTGGGCTCGACGCTGCACGCCGAGACCGGCCGCGACTACACCCTGTTCTCGATGGGGTTCGAGCCCGAGCGGGTCGAGGCCGGGCTCGAGCTCCTGGGCGAGCTCCTCGGGCGGCCGCGCTTCGGCGACATCGAGCTCGAGCGCGCGCTCGTCCTCGAGGAGATCAACGAGGACTACGACGAGGACGACGTCGAGATCAACGCCGACGACATCGCCCGCGGGCTGATGTTCGGCGATCACGCGCTCGGCCAGCGCATCATCGGCCCGCGCGCCAACGTCGAGGGCTTCAGCGAGCGCGACGTGCGCGGCCACTTCGCCCGCTTCTACGGCGCGCGCAACATGATCCTGTGCGTCGCCGGGCCGGTGCACCACGAGCCCGTCGTCGAGCAGGCCCGCCGCCACCTCGGCGCCCTGCCCGTCGGTGCCGCGGTCGAGCCCGAGCCGGCGCCCCCGGGGCCGGGCGGACCGCGGTGGAAGCACGTGCGCGACAGCGGGGCGCAGACCTCGCTCGCCATGCTCTTCCGCGGCGTGCCCGAGCTCGACGCCGGCTACCACGGCTTCGTCGGGATGCTGCGCGCGATCGACGACGGCATGTCGACCCGCCTCCATTACCAGCTCGCCGATCAGCAGGGCCTCGCGTACTCGGTCGGCGCCGGGATCGAGCCGCTGGCCGACGCCGCGCTGTTCGAGATCACGAGCGCGACCGCCAACGCCAAGCTGCCGACCCTGGTCGCCGAGATCCTGCGGCTCGTCGGCGGGCTCCGCGACGAGCGGATCGGCGACGACGAGCTGTCCAAGATCCGGACCCGCTACCGTTACGAGACCCTGGCGTCGCTCGACGATCCGACGGCGATGACCGGCTGGTTCGGCGGCACCGCGCTGTACTACGCGCCGCCGCCGCTGAGCGAACGGCTGGCGGCGATGGCGCGCGTCACCGCCGACGACATCGTCGAGGCCGCGCGCCGCGTGGTCACGCCCGACTCGCTCGTGCTCGCCGCCGTGGGCGCCCTCAGCAAGGCGCGCGTCGGCGAGCTGCGCGAGGTCGTCGCCGGCTGGCGCTGACCCGCGTCAGTTGCCGGAGCCCGGCGCCAGCGGACCGCCGTAGAAGCCTTGATCGGCGCGGGTCCCATCGAGGTCGGTCATCGCGGGCTCGGCGGCGTCGATGCACGGGCTCCCCGCCTGGAGGCGGAAGTCCAGCTCCGCCGGGTTCGCGAAGTCGGGGTCGCGCGCGATGTTGCCGTCCTGGCCGGTCGGGTCGCCCATGCCGCTGAACGTCGCCGGGTACGTGTCGTTGTAGTACCAGCCCGGCGCCGGGGTCTGGACCACCGTGGGCGGCGTGCCCGGCGGGCTCATCGGCGGCGGCGGCACGGTGTGCTCGGCGACCATGACCGCGTTGCCGGTGTGGCCGCTGAAGATCGAGTTGCGGAAGGCGATGTTGGGCGCGTTCACCCACACCGCGGCGGCGCCCTGTCGCGCGGTGTTGCCGTGGACGACCGTGAAGTTGACCTCGGCCGCGGGGTCGATCGGCGGGCAGGGGCACGGCCGCCTCCACGGATAGGCATAGCTCGAGTGGACGTAGAAGCCGCCGCCGACCACGCCGGCGTCGTTGCCGGTGACGATCGAGTTCGACATGCGCAGCGGCGTGCCGCGGGTGTAGACGCCGCCGCCGTAGTTGGCCTCGTTGCCGCTGATGATCACGCGGCGGACGGTGTTGAGCGTCCAGCTGTTCTCGAAGTAGATGCCGCCGCCGCGGTGCGCGTCGTTGCCGACGATGCGGACGTCCTCGATCACGCCGCCGTTCCACGGCCACAGCATCACGTGGATGCCGCCGCCGATGCTGGCGTGGTTGCCGGAGACGACGCCGCCGCGGAGCACGCTCGAGCAGTTGTCGAGCTCGGCGCCGCCGCCGGCGCCCAGCGCCCAGTTGTCGAGGATCATGTTGTCGATGAAGGTGCTGGCGACGTGGGAGTTCTTGAACGCGCCGCCGTCGCCGTCCTCGGAGACGTTGTTGGAGATGACGTTGCGCTCGAGCCGCGCCGACGACTCGAAGATGCGCAGGGCGCCGCCGTCGTCGAAGCAGCGGTTGTGGCTGATCGTGTTGTCGGTGAGGACCGCCTGGGTCTGGTGCAGGTAGAAGGCGCCGCCCTCCCAGTCCGCGCGGTTGTGGGTGAACTGGCTGGCGTGGAACGTGGGCGCGTGCTGGTTGACGTGCACCGCGCCGCCGGTCCAGCCCGAGGTGTTCTGGTGGAAGACGCTGTGCTCGACCGCGCTGCTCGAGCTCTGGTAGAGCGCGCCGCCGCGGACCCGCGAATGGTTCGTCGTGAAGCGCGAGCCGCGGATGTCCACGTCGCCCTCGAGCAGGTACATGGCGCCGCCGTAGTCCGCCGAGTTGGCGTCGAGGTCGCAGTTCACCACCGCGCCCGTGCTGCTGGCCAGGTAGATGGCGCCGCCGTACTCGACGCCCTCGTTGTCGTCGAAGCGCACGCCGTCGAGGGCGACGGTGCAGCCCGAGCCGCCGATGCCGCCCCCGCCGCCCTCGGCGCGGTTGTCGACGAAGCGGCTCGCCGTGATCGTGAGCGCCGCGTTCGTGCACTTGATGCCGCCGCCCTGCGTCGCGGAGCGGCCACGCGTGATGGTGAGGCCGGAGATCGTGAGGCCGGCGCCGCTCAGGTCGATCGCGGAGCCGGCCCGGCCGGCGTCGAGCGTCGTGGACGTGTCACCGGCGCCGACGAAGGTCAGCGGCTTGGTGACGACCAGCCGCTCGGCGTAGGTGCCGGCGCAGATCGTGATCGTCGCGCCGGCGGGGGCGGCGGCGACCGCGGCGCCGATCGTCGCGTAGGGCGCGCCGGTCGCGCACACCGAGAGCATCGTGTTGGCGTCGGTCGGCGCGTCGGTCGGCGCGTCGGTCGGCGCATCGGTCCGCGCGTCGACCACCGTCACGCCGCCGTCGTCGATGCTGCCGTCCGCCGCCGGTGGCCGACCGTCGACGCCCGGCGTGTCGTCGTCATCGCCGCCGTCGCCGGCGAGCACGCCGCCGCCGCAGGCGGTCAGCAAGAAGAGGGAGGCGGTGAGGAAGGAGCCGAGGAGGCGCGCATGGGCGGGCAGACGCATGAGCGAGGCAGTAGCGAGACTCGTGCCGTCCACGCGGTGCGATCCGTGCGCGGGTTGCGAGTCCGCGGCTGTCGCACGAGCGCACGGCGTGGAGCGGTGCCCCACGCACCCGGTGGTGACGATGCGCTGGCGCGGTCACCGAACGGCCCACTCGCAGGCGAGGCGGCGCCGTCGCTCGCGGATGGCGAGCGATCACCGTCGGCGCGCGGCGGCGTCGACGGCGGCGTCGGCGGGCGGCGGCGCGGCGTCGATCGGGACCGGCGCGGGCACGTGCACGGTGACCGAGCGGGTCGCGGCGACGGGACGACAGACGCGGGAGCCGCACAGCCAGAAGCGGACGTCGAGCGCGACGGCGTGGTCGCCGGGCTCGCGCGCCTTGAGTCGCACGTCGAAGCGCGGCGCGTCCGCGGCCGGGTCGGCGGCGTCCTTGCGGGTGTAGCGCCGGCGCGGGAGGCTGATGGCGTCGGGCGCCGAGACCGCGACGCGCACCGGACCGTCACCGGAGACCGTACGACCGGCGCCCGGGACGATCGCGACCGAGATGGCCGCGCTCGCGCCCGGCTCGACCGTGAGCTCGGAGGTGACGCGCAGCTCGTAGCCCTGCTCGTCGGCGCGCGCGGCGCCGCACGCCGCCAGCGCCACCGCGATCGCGAAGACGGTCGGCGCCCGCGTCACAGGATCTGCGTGGCGAGCTCCGCGAGGGCGGAGCGCTCGCCCTTGGAGAGGGTGACGTGGCCGGCGATCGCCTCGGGCTTGAAGCGCTCGGCGACGGTGGTGAGCCCGTTGTTCGAGGAATCGAGGTACGGGTGATCGATCTGGTAGGGATCGCCGGTCAGGATGATCTTGGTGCCCTCGCCGGCGCGGGTCACGATCGTCTTCACCTCGTGCGGCGTGAGGTTCTGGGCCTCGTCGACGATCATGAAGACGTTGGGCAGCGAGCGGCCGCGGATGTAGGTGAGCGGCTCGATCTCGACGAAGCCGAGGTCCATCAGCTCGGCGTAGCTGCGGCCGTCCTTCTTGTCGTTGCGGTTGAGGCCGAGGAGCAGCTCGAGGTTGTCGTAGATCGGCTGCATCCACGGGTTGAGCTTCTCCTCGATGTCGCCGGGAAGGAAGCCGATGTCGCGGCCGAGCGGGAAGATCGGCCGGCTGACCAGGAGCTTCGAGTAGGTCTCCTCCTCGGTCACCTTCTGCAGGCCAGCGGCGAGCGCCAGGAGGGTCTTGCCCGTGCCGGCCTTGCCGACGAGCGTGACCAGCTTGATGTCGTCGTTGAGCAGGAGATCGAGCGCGTAGTGCTGCTCCTTGTTGCGCGGGCGGATGCCCCAGACGCCGTCGCGCAGCTTCTTGACCGGGATGACCTTGCCGGTGCTCTTGTCCGACTTGCCCAGCGCGCTCTTGCCGCTGGCCTCGTCCTTGAGCAGCACGTACTCGTTGGGGTAGAGGCCGCCCTCGACGTTCACGGTGACGCCACCCTCGGCGTAGAGCGCGTCGATCGCGGCGGCGTCGACGGCGACCTCGCGGTTGCCGGGGTAGAGCTCCTCGATGCTGATCTGCTCGGGCTCGTAGTCGACGGTGTTGAGGCCGAGCGCGTCGCCGCGGACGCGCATGTTGACGTCCTTGGTGACGAGGATCGTGGCGACCTCGGCGTCGGCGTCGCGGACCTCCATGGCCAGCTCGAGGATGCGCTGATCCATCGAGCGCGAGTCGTAGCTCGGGTTCTTGGGCGGGTTCTTCGCCAGCGCGACGCGCACCGTGCCGCCGTTCTTCATCGGCTGCGGCTTCGAGAGGCCGCCGTCCATGCGGTGCTGATCGAGCAGGCGCGCGATCTGGCGCGCGTTGCGGCCCAGCTCGGCCTGATCCTTCTTGAAGCTGTCGATCTCCTCGATCACGTAGATCGGGATCACCACGTTGTTGTCCGCGAACGCGAAGAGCGCCTGCGAGTCGTGGAGCAGCACGTTGGTGTCGAGCACGTAGTTCTTGACGGCCACGACTCGATGTTCCCGGCGCGGGATCGGCGAGGCAAGCGCGGCCTTGCCGCAAATCGTCCGGGAGCGGACGCGGGTGTCATCCGGGCGGCATGAGCGCGCGAAAACGCGGTAGGCTTTCGCCCCCACGGGGCCGTGGCTGGCGTCAGGACGCCTTCTTGGCGCGGGCGGCGGTGAACTGGGCGTAGGTGACGACCTGGTTCCGGCCCGAGTGCTTGGCGTGATAGAGGGCGTGGTCGGCGCGCTCGATGAGGGTCGCGCGGTCCTTGGCGTCGTCGGGGAACGAGGCGACGCCGATCGACATCGTGACCCTGAGCGGGCCCTTCTCGGTCTCGACGACGAGCTTGCCGACCTCCTGGCGCAGGCGATCGCCGACCTGGCGCGCCTGCTCGGCGGTCGAGCTCTCGAGCACGACGGCGAACTCCTCGCCGCCGTAGCGCGCCGTGATGTCGATCTTGCGCGCGACCTGCTCGAGCACGCGGGCGACGCGGCGCAGGACCTCGTCGCCGACGGGGTGGCCGTAGTTGTCGTTGACCTTCTTGAAGAAGTCGACGTCGCAGAGGAGGAGCGCGGCGTGGTGGCCGTGGCGCTCGGCGCGATCGAGGAGCTGGGCGAAGCGATCCTGGAAGGTCCGGTGGTTGGTGAGGCCGGTGAGGCCGTCGGTCGTCGCCATCGTCTCCATGCGCTTGTAGAGGAGGCCGTTCTGCAGCGACACGGCCACCTGCGTGGCGATGACGCCGAGCATCTCGCGCACGTCGGCGCCGAAGCGCTTCTCGGCGCGCGCCGCGAGCATGAGCGTCCCGATCGCCTCGTCGGCAGCGACCAGCGGCAGGACGAGCAGCGACCTCGCCTCGTCGAGCTTCACCCGCTTGGTGTAGATCGGCGCGGTCACCTCGCGCGGCTCGCCGCCCGCCGGGAGGTAGTGACGGTTCTTGACCACCATCGCGGCGAGCCCGGCGTTGTCCTTGAACTCGAGGCCGGCGAGCGCCGCGGCGTCGAGGAGCGGCTCGGTGCCGGGGCGGAGCCGCACGGCGGCGACGCGGTGGCGCGACTTGTCGCGGTCGTAGAGCGTGATGGCGGCGGCGTCGCACTCGACGATCGCCGCCGCCGCGTCGAACGCGGTCTCCATCACCTGCTCGGGCGTGAGCGCGCGGCCGAGCAGCGCCGTGGCCTGGAAGAAGCGCTCGTGCTCGTACTTGGCGCGCTCGACGGCGCGGAAGACCTGCTCGGCCTGGACCGCGCGCACGAGCTGGGCCGCGGCGTCGACGAGGAGCTCGCGGGCGTCGTCGGCGAACGGGGTCGGACGGTCGGCGCAGAGCACGCCGCGCAGGTGCGGGCCCTCGAGCACCGGGACGGCGATCGCCGCCGCGCCCGCGCCGATGCCGGGATCGTCGTAGTAGGGGAGCTGCCCGGACTTCGCGGCGGCGAGCACCACCGGCGCGCGATCGCGGACGACGGCGCCGAGCACGCCCGCCGCCGGCAGCCGCGTCTGCACCAGCTGCTCGCGGTCGCTCACCATGTCCTTGAGCTTCAGGCGCTCGCCGTCGTCGTCGAGCCACGCGAGCGCCACCGTGCGCGCGCCGAGCGAGCGCTTGACGGTGGTGAGCACCCAGGCGCAGGCGTCGCCGACGAGCGAGACGCCGCCGGCCGCGAGCAGGCGCTCCTCGTCCTCGCGCGAGCGCGGGGCCCGGCTCGCGGGCCCGAGGGCCGCCGAGATGAGCCGGTAATCGCGCGCCGCCTCGGTCATCGCGCGCACCTCGCGCTCGAGCCTCACCGCCCGGCGCCGGCGGTGACTCGCGACGAGGCCGCGCAGGAAGAGGTGGTGGGCCGCCGCCGCCGCCACGAGGAAGACGGCGTGGAGCGCGACCGGCACCGCGAGCGCGCGTGGATCGTCCGAGCGCGCGACCCAGGCCGCCTCGATCGCGATCGGCGCGATCAGGGTCATGGCCGCGCCCGGCGACGACAGCAGCGTCAGCCCGAACGCCGCGATGCCGTAGATGAGGGGATGCACGGGCGAGAGCACGCCGCCGGAGACGGCGAGCACGGCGTAGCCGCCGGCGGTCACCGCGAGCGCGAGCTCGACGTCGACGAGCCCGGGCGCGACCGAAAGCCAGAAGGAGACGCGCTGCGCCCGCGCGCTCGGCGCCTGGTAGTGGAGCCGGCGCAGGATCGCCGCGACCAGCACGGCCGCGATGGCGGTCAGCGCGAGCATGTCGAGCGCCGACGGGGGCGCGGCATGGAGGTGCACCGGCCCGACGCCGCCGGCGCCGACGAGCGCGCAGGCGCCGAGCGCCAGCATCGCCGGCGACATCACCACGGCGGCGCGGCGGATGGCGCGGAACCTCACGGGGACGGCGCCTCCAGCCGCAGCACGAGCTCGCCCGGGTACACCATGCCGAGCTCGTCGCGGGCGTGGGCCTCGATCGCCTTCGGATCGGTGCGCAGCGCCTCGACCTCGGTCGCGAGCCGCGCGTTCTTCGTGCGCAGCGCCGCCTGCTCGGCGCGGAGGTCATCGAGCTGACCACGCAGCCTGGTCGCACGATCGTCGTCGCCCGCCGGCACCCACGCGATGAGCGCGGCCACGACGAGCGCGAGCACGAGCCGCACCGACCAGCGTCGCAACGCCGGCGGCACGTGCATGTCGGCCAGGACGCGCCCCATGTCGGGCCATATTGGGGAGCGCGCGCGACGGCGGGCAACTTTCCGGCGACGTCCGCGCACCCACACAAGTGCGCGGATGTGCTCCGGGTTCTCGGGTCACATGATGACCGTGATCGGCGTACGCGGAAGCCGCGACGGGAGTGATACGGTGCGTCCATGGGGAGAAGCGCCATCGCTCTGTTCGCGTGCGTGCTCGGCGCCGTCCTGACCGCCTGCGGCGGTGACGACGGCGGCACGACCACCCTCATCTGCAGCCAAGGGACGTCCGGCGCGCTGGCGCCCGGCGGCACGGTCGAGGTGACCGCGGACTCGGCCGGCGACCTGCGGGGCGCGGCGGTGCGCGCGCAGGCCGCGACCACGCCCCCGTCGGCGCTGGTCACGATCGGGTGCGCCGAGGACATCGTGCCCGACGGCTTCATCGCCCTCGGCCCGGCGGTCACGTTCGGGCCGGTCGGCGCCGCGTCGGATCGTCCGTTCGAGCTCACGCTGCCGTACAAGGCGGCGCGGCTGCCCGAGGGCGGCCTGCGGCGGCACGCGCGCATCGTGGTCAAGCGCGCGACCGGCGCGCCGTTCTTTGCCCCGGTGGCCAACCGCGACATCGTCGACGACGACCGCTTCGCGTCGCGCTTCGGCTTCCGCGCCCACGAGCTCGCGACCTACCAGGTGGTCGCGCCCGCCGACGCCGGCGCGACCGAGATGCGTCGGTTCAACTACCGAGCGATCGTCGGCATCTCGATGGGCGGGAACGCCGCCCTGTCGATCGGGCTGCGCCACCGCGACCGCTTCGACTTCATCGGCGACCTCGTCGGCGAGCCCGGGCCGTCGATGAAGTACTCGCTCGCCATGTTCCGCGACTACATGTTCGGCGGCTTCTGCACGGCGTCGCCCGACGACAGCGGCGACGTCGGCCAGCTCTGCCTCGCCGACCAGCGCCCGCCCGCGACCGACCAGTTCGAGCTGTCGTCGGACTTCGAGCACATGCTCTACCAGGAGGGCGACGGCGTCGGCCTGACCTTGCGCCGCAACCTGTACCTGCGCGCGTCGCGCGACCTGTCGCGCGCGCTGTCGAACCCGGCGCTCTACAACCCCGATCCCGCCGCCAACGGATATGCGCCGCCCGGCGTCGACGCCGCGTACCTGGCGCGCGACGCCGCCGACCGCTGCGCCAACCCGCTGGTGCTGCGCGACCTCTACGACGAGGAGTTCAACCCGACGGGCGCGACGCCGGTCATCACGTTCTGCGACGGCGGCGACAGCCCGACCCTGGGGCTGGGCGTCTTCGATCCGGCGATGCCGCAGACCAACCCGGCCGAGATCCTCCTGGCCGTGGACGTCAACGGCAACGGCCGGCGCGATCTGGGCGAGCCGGTCATCACCAACGCGTTCGAACCGTTCGACGACGTCGGCACCGACGGCGTCGCGTCGGTGAGCGAGCCCGGCTACGACCCGGTGACCAACCCCGATCCCGCCGGCGACGACTACCACGCGCTACGCAACCCGCTCGGCACCGAGCGCGACAACGACCGGCAGCCGGGCGAGCCGTACCGGGACGTCGGGCTCGACGGCGTCGCCGGCACGTGCCAGTGGGGGCAGACGCCGCCCGGCGGCGTGAGCGCCTGCTACGACTTCGGCGAGGGCGACGGCGAGTGGACGCTCTCGCCCAACGTGCGCCGCTGGTACACGCACGACATCAGCAACATGCTCGGCCAGCTCGACGCCACCGAGCTGCGCCGGGTCGGCATCTGGTCCGACGCCGGCATCCGCGACTTCCTGAACGCGAGCGTCTCGGCCAACGCCGGCATGGGCTCGCTGATGGCGCAGTACCAGCTGGCGGCCGGCATCTACGACGGCTTCGGCAAGCTCGGCGGGCTGCCCGAGGAGAACTACGACTTCACGTTCGTGCCGTTCGAGGACATGCCCGACAACGTGCACCTGCGCTACGGCAACCCCGACGCGAGCGAGCGCGACATCCTGCGCGGCGACGGCCGTCACGTCGGCACCGGGCCCCAGATCATCAACCGCGTGTCGACGGCGTTCGCCTGGCTCAACCGCAAGTGGCCCAACGGCGATCGCGAGCCGGTGCAGAGCTCCGGCCAGATCCTCAAGATGCAGTCGTTCACGCCGCCGACGACCGGCCGCCCGACGCCGTACGCGCTCTTCCTGCCGCCCGGCTACGACCTGCCCGCGAACGCGTCGCGGCGTTACCCCGTCGTCTACTTCCTGCACGGCTACGGGCAGGAGCCCGACGACCTGGTCGTCCTGTCGGCGGTGTTCGAGACCTACATGCTCGACTCGGGCACGCTCACCGAGGACCAGAAGTTCCAGAAGTTCATCATCGTCTACGTCGACGGCCGCTGCCGCCCCAACGTCGACGGCGTGCCCGTCCCCGCCGGTGGCGACCTCTGCGAGGGCGGCACCTTCTACATGGACGCCCCCGCCGGCGGCTACGCGCGCATGGAGACCAACCTCCTCGAGCTGATGGACTACATCGACCAGCAGTACCGCACGCGCGCCCCCGAGATGGTCGAGGTCGTGAAGTAGGGCGCCGCCGCCGGGCGGATCCGGATCAGCCCAGGCGGCGGCGGCGGCGGGTGACGAGCAGGCCGCAGAGGGTCGCGAGGAGGAGGAAGCCGGCGGCGTGGTCGTCGGTGGTGGAGCAGCAGCCGCCGGGCTCGTCGCCGGACGGATCGTCGGGGTTGCCGTCCTCGTCCTGGCAGGTGGCGGAGCAGCCGTCGCCGTCGGCGGTGTTGCCGTCGTCGCACTGCTCGCCAGCGCCGACGAGGCCGTCGCCGCACGCGGCCAGCGACGCGCTCCAGCCCACGATGCAGACGTCGTCGAGGTTCCAGCCGCCGAGCTCGAGGCCCTGGTCGCTCTTCAGGCCGAAGGTCACCTGCACCTTGCCGTCGGCGGCCTGCGCCGTGACGTCGACGTCGTGGAAGCGCCACTCGCGGTCCTTGTGGTGCGTCGACGAGTTGTTGCCGTTCATGCTGTCGCGATTGCCCCACAGCTGCGCACCGTCGACGTCGATCGTCGCGTCGTCGAAGAAGCCGTCCTCGACGCCGAGCCAGCGCCGGTACTGCAGGCGCACGCTCTCGAACTGCCCGACCGGCACGTCGATCTCCGGCGTCTTCGCCCACAGCTCCACCTGCGGCTCGTAGGTGCCGTCGGCGTTGCCGCCGCCGAGATCGTTGCCGTAGATGCGCGTCCCGGAGAACGCCTCCACCGGATCGTCGCCGGCGCCGGTCGGCATCCCGAACGCCCAGTCGTTGGTGCCGGCGATCGCGCCCGACGTCCACCCCGCCGGATCGACCTCGAAGTCGGTGCAGTAGATCTCCTGCACCGGCCCGACGAAGAACTCGTACATCGGGTCGGCGAGGTTGTCGGGGTACGTGATCGTCGAGCCGTCGCTCAGCGCGACCGTCACCCGGTACTGGACGACGGTGCCCGCGGTCTGCGGGGGCAGCGCCCCGCTCCACGAGCTCGCGCCCTCGGTGAGCGCGACGTCACCGCCGCTGCCCGCCATGCCGCGCACCTGCCACGTGACGGTCGCGCTCGACACGTCCGCGACCGGGCAGTCGCCGGCCGGCGCCTCGACCGGCACGTCGATCGACAGGCCGTCGCGCACCGGGCGGCCGACGCCGATCGACACGCCGCCGTCGCCCGACGCGAGCCCGTGCGCGGCGAACGCGTTCTGGATCACGCACAGGTTCGGCGTCCCGTTGGCGAGGTTGCCGTCGTTGTCGTCGGCGGCGACCGCCTCGACGTACGACGACGGGATGTCGCTCGCGCGCTGGATGATCGCGTAGTAGAGGTCGTCGGCCTTGGCGATGCCGGCGTCGCGGCCCAGCGCCGCGATCATCCCCTTGCGCAGGTCCCAGAGCGTGCCGCCGATGATCTCGCCGTCGGCGTGCACCTGGCCCTGCACGTCGTCGGGCCACCGCTTCTCGCGCCCGACCGGATCGATGTCGCGCAGCGCGTTGTTGTTGCGGAAGAAGCCGCGGCCCATGCCGTGGTCGTCCGTGATCGTCGCGGCCAGGTAGTCCGACGTGCCCTCGGAGAGCGCGCCGTCGAAGTCGCCGGCGCCCTGGATGATCGACTGCCCGTGCAGCGAGTGCCCGAACTCGTGATAGACGACGTCGGCGAGCCGCCCCGTGTTCTCGCACTGCGAGCTCGAGCGGTAGAAGTGGATGTCGTCGCCGGTCGAGTACGCGTTGCAGTTGCCGCTCTCGTTCACCCGCACCGAGATCGGGCGATCGAGCCACGCCAGGTTGGGGTTCATCGTCGACTTGGCGTAGCGGTTGACGATCGTGGCGTGGATGAACGCGTTGAGCTGCGCGTCGGCGGTCTCGGTGGACGACTGGTCCCACACCGCGGTGCCCGACGGCTGCAGCGTCAGGCTGCCGGTCACCGGCGATCCGGAGGCGGTGCCGACCGCCGCGCACTGACCCGTCGCGACCGCGGTGACCGTCGCCGCCGCGGTGCCCGACCACGTGATCACGCCGTTCACGTCGGTCGCCGCCGTCGACTGGCCGATGCGCGTGTTCGCGAGCACGGCCGGGTAGTCCATGCGGCCGGCGCCCGGGTGACGCGCCGGCACCTTGTAGCGCACGGTGCCGGTCGCGAAGCGCAGCTTCTGGCTGCGCGCGAGCGGCCTGCCGCTCGCGGCGTCGACGTAGACGTCCCAGCGCGCCCGCGGATCGCTCGAGTCGACGTCGACGACGAGCGCCACGCGGTACTCGATCGCCGGCGCGCCGTCGTCCTTGTCACGCACGATGGGCAGGACGACCGGTTCGCCCACAGCGCCGCCGACCGTGCTGGTGGCGTAGGCCGCGTTCACCCACGCGACCGCGGCGTCGCGCGCCGCCTCCGGGGACGCCGCGCGCGTCGACGCCGGCGGCTGCACGTGCGGCAGGGCCTGCGAGCCGATCACGATGACGCGGTCCTTCTTGAACAGGAAGCTCACCTGTCCGCCGACGACGCGCAGGCCCTTCCACCGCTGGTGGAAGCCGACCGTGCGCATCGAGTCACCCTCGCCGTGCAGGACGTTGGACACGAGCTCGAAGTCGTCGAGCTTCGCGCCCGGCGCGAGCAGCCCCAGGTGGAGCGCGAGCAGGTCGCGCGCGGCCCGCTCGGCGATCGCCGGCGACGCCATCGATCCCGGGACCGCGATGCCCTCGCCCCAGATGCGGAGCGGCACCTCGGTGGTCGCATCCCACTGGGCGCGCCACGTCCCGCCGCTCGCGGCGAGGAACTGTGTCCAGCCCTTCTTCGCGGCGTCCGGCGCGCGATCCCACGTGACGGCGCGGTACGCGCGACCGCGACCACCGTCGGCGGTCTCGAGCGGACGCTCGTCCAGGTAGTCCGGGCTGCGCACCGCCGAGGCGGTGCCGGCGAGTGCGACCAGCGGAACAGCGATCGTTGCGAGCGCGCGCTTCCTCATGGGTTCCTCCGCGCAGCATCAGAGTGCAGGCGCGGTTGCCGGACAACGTGGCTGCGCTCACACGAGCCAACGCTTCGTGCGTGCTGACAGCATCGCGTGAGCGTTGCCAGCGGCGGTGAGGTGTCGATGTACGACACCTGCTCACTCAACCAACGTTACGGCGTGACCATCATCAGCGAGCGCGGACCACGCGCCCACACGCGCCCGAACTCGTCGATGGTCACGTCGAGGACCGTGTTCTCGACCAGGCCTCGGCGCACGTCCATGCGGCGCACCTTGCGGCCGTCGTAGATCGCGATCCCGCGCTCGGTCGCGAGCCAGAGCCGCGCGTCCTTCGCCAGCGCAAGATCGTTCACTGCGAACCGGAGCTCTCCAGGGAATCGCCAGCGCTCGCCGTCGTACGTGCCCACACCGTCCGGCGTCGCGACGTAGACCAGGCCGCCCGGCGAGATCGCGATCGACGTCAGGAGCTCCGACTCGAGCGCCAGGTCCTCGTTCCACACCGTCACCGTGTCGCCCACCAGCCGGACCGCGCCCTCGAGGCTCGCCATCCAGATCTGATCGCCGCCGTGGAACGCGGCGTCGACGACGCTCACCGGCACCGGCAGGATGCCCTTCTCGCGATCCTCGCGATCGCCGCTGGCGTGGTGATACGCGACGGCGCCGAGGCCGAGATCGACGATGGCCACCCCCCACGGCTGCGACTGATCGTCTCGGCCCTCGTGGTAGCGCAGCCCGACCCAGAGCTGACCGCTCGGCGCGAAGCGCGTGAAGCTCACCTCGGGGCGGTTGCCGGGCGTCGTGAGCGTCACGCCCGTCGACTCCCAGGTCTCGCCCTCGATGCGCGAGATCTCGATCTCCTTGGCGCCGCCACCGCGATGGAGACCGTAGAGCTCGCCGTCCGGTCCCCGGACGACCGCGAGCACCACGTGCTCGGGCGGCCCCGCCGGCTCGAACGCCCCGCCGCGCCACCGCCAGGCGCGCGGCGCGCCGGTCGCGACCCAGCAATCCTCGCTGCCGTTGCAGTGGACCGCGAGCGTGTTGGCGCCGTCGAGCATCTCGGCGCGCCGCAACCACCCGACCGGATTGGGCAGCTCGAGCGACATGCGCGCGACGCCGATCTCGCGGGTCGCGATGAGCAGCTCCTTGCCGTTCGCGCCGAGCGTGGTCGCGCCCGCCGGCAGCCGCGCCGCGATCCGGTCGACGCGCGGCGCCTCGGTGACGCCGACCTTGAGCGGCATGAGGCGCGTGCCGTCGCGGGTGAGCGGCCGCGGCTTGGCCCCCTTGCCGCTCGTGATCTGCAGCAGGCTGTCGCCGGCGAGCGCGACGATGCGATCCTCGAGCGCGACCGCGTCCGACCAGCGCGTGCCCGGCGACACCTTGAACGACGTGAACGAGGTCGTGCGACCGAACGCGACGCGCTGCCTGCCGGCGACGTCCTCGCCCACGACCATGACGCCGCCGGTGGGCGCCGCGATCACGATGCGCGTGGTGACGACCTCGTTGCCCTGCGCCGGGCCGATCGTGAACGTCTTGCCATCGGGCGCGCGCGCGATGAGGCCGCGATCGGTGCCCACCCAGAGCCAGCCGGCCTCGTCCATCGCCAGCGCCTTCACCGGATCGGTGATCGGCGTCGAGGTCCACGCGCCGGCCGCGGTCGTGTAGAAGAGGCCCTTCTGGTGTCCGAGCCACACGCCGCCGTCCGCGGCGCCGGCGACCGCGACGAACGCCGGCACGGCGGAGGGACCGCCGCCGAGGCCGAGCTCGGCCATGATCGGCGACGGCGGCACCTCGTGGAACACCTCGACGCGCGCGTCGTAATAGCCCACGCCGCCGTCGGTGACGATCCACAGCCAGCCGCGCGTCTTGTCGTTGGCGAGCCCGAGCACGCGGTTACCGGGCAAGCCGTGATCGGCGGAGAGGACGAGGACCTTGTCGCCCTCCCACCGCTCGAGCGCCTGTTCCTTGGCCGCGAAGACGTACGGACCGGCGGTCGCCATCAGGCGCACACCGGAGGTCTCGGTGAACGCGCGCATGCGGACCGTGCCCTTCTTGGCCGTCTGCGCCGAAGGCCCCATCGGGGTCGACGGCGGGCAGCCGGCCAGCATCGCGACGGCGACGCCGCTGGCGATGCAGGTCACCGGGCGGAAGGTGAATCCCACGCAGCTGGAACGTAGATCAACGTCGCCCTTGGCGCCAGCGAGCCCCGGTCCGATAATCGGCGCGATGGCGGCCGCATCACGCAAGGGTTCGCGCGGATCTCGCGGCGGAGGTGGACCGCGCGGCACGCTCGGCACGCTCCTCCGGACGACGCTGGCCCAGGCCGGCGTGGTGCGCGAGGTGCTCGAGCGCGGCGCGCGCGAGGGTCGAGCTCGCCTCGACGACGCGCGCCGGGTGCGCCGCCGCGACCAGGCGCTCATCCGCCTCGGCGAGGCGGTGCTCGAGGCGGTGCGCGCGGGCGACGCCCAGGACCTGTTCGATCTGCCCGACGTCGCCGACGCGCTGGCCGAGCTCGACGGCCTCGACGCCGGCGCCGAGGACCCGCCCGAGGGCGCGGACGACGACGACGGGAGCGGACGTGAGCGCGAGCGCGCGGTCTGGGTGCCACCCGGCATCCGCGATCAGTTCGATCGCCGGCCGCAGCGCCCGCCGCCCATCGAACCGCCCGACGCCTCGAGCCCGGACGACGACGGCACGGTCTCGTCGAAGCCGCGGACCCAGGCGCCGACGCGCAAGCCCGCCGCGGAGCCGGGCGCGCGCTTCGCCGAGCGTCCACCGGCGCGGCGCGGCGGCATCCAGTTCACGCGCGACGACGACGACGAGGACCTCTCGCAGTACATGCACCCCGACGACGTCCCGCCCAAGAAGGACTGAAGACGCGCGGCGTGCGCCCGCGCCGCTCAGTTGCCGCCGAAGAGGTCGAGCCCGAGCGCGAGGCCGTAGAGCTCGGCGCCGCCGAGGCGCTGGTACGTGAGGGCGAGGAACGGGCCGCCGCCGGCGACGACCGAGCCCCAGTAGCGACGGTCGCGACCCAGGCGCGCGCCGAGCAACGCGCTCGCCTCGTCGGCGATCCCGAACGCGTCACCGGCGTACTCGTCGCCGGACAGGGCCCACGCGAGGCCCGCGCGCGCGAGCACGCGGGCGCCGCCCACCGGCAGCTCGAGCGAGAGCTCGACGGGCGCGCGTGTGGCACCCGCGCCGCGCAGGCCGCCGAGCCCGGCGCCGCCGGTGAGCCCGAGCTGCGCGCCGCGCCGGCTGCGCAGCGCGAGCCCGAGGACGTGCGCGTCGACGTGGTAATAACCGCCGTCGAGACGGCCGCCGCGCACGTCGAGGCCCCCGAGGTAACCGAGCCCGGCGCCGCCGCGACCGAACCCGAGGCGGCTGCGGATCCCGACGGTGAGGCCGAGCTCGGCGCCGTCGGCGTCCGGCTGCTCACCGCGCCCGTCGACCTCGATCGAGATCGAGCGCCCGCGCCGGTCGCCGCGCAGCCGATTCGCCGGCGACGTCGACGACGACGTGAACGGCACCGCCGGTCCGCCGCCGTGCGCGTCGATCCACGCGATGATCTCGCCGGTGACCCGCTCGCCGGCGCCGTCGGGCTCGCGCAGGGGATCGTGGAAGAGGCCGTCGTGGATGCGCAGCATCTTGTCGGTGCTGCCGGCGCGCGCGACGAGGTCGCGGCTGCCCGAGGGCGCCGTCAGCCGATCGGCGGTCCCGTGCACCGCCAGGAGCGGCACGATCAGCCGCTCCGGCGCCGCCCAGACCCGCTCGGCGCCGTCGGTCGCGGCGCGCGCCGTCCGCGCCGGCCCCTTGCCCTGCTCGATCAGCGGATCGGTGTCCATCTCGCGCACGACCTCGGGGCGCCGCGAGAACGCCGCGTGCTCGGGCGGCACCGCCGGCAGGTTCCTGGCGATCACGCCGAACACGGCGATCGCCCCGGCCTGCACCGGCGGCGCGTCGAACGCGAGCGCGGGCGCGACGAGCACGAGCCCGGCCAGCACGGGCTGGCGCTCGATGGCGTAGAGACATGCGATGAGGCCGCCGAAGCTGTGACCGTAGAGGAAGATCGGTCGGCCCGCCTCCTGCTCGCGCACCAGACGCAGGAACGCGTCGAGATCGTCGAGCATCACGTCGATGCTGTCGAAGCTGATGCGCGGCCCCGCCGAGCGCCCGTGGCCGCGCATGTCGAGCGCCCACACCGCGTAGCCCGCGCGCACCAGCCGCACCGCGAGATCGTTGTAGCGCGCCGAGTGATCCGCGAGGCCGTGATGGATCACCACCACAGCCCGGGGCTCGACGTCGCCGGTCGGCCGCCACTTCTGCGCGTACAGCGCCACGCCCTTGCCCTGGAATGTCAGATCGAGGCGACGCACGTCGACCGGCACGTCCGGCCGCGGCCCCTCGAGCCGCAGCCCCGGATCGCGCGGCGCGCAGGCGACGGCGACCGCGAGCGCGACGAGCGCCAGGCACGTTCGGAACATGGCGGGATGATACGTCGACGGCGCGGCGCGCCGCAGCTCGTTCGAGCGCGCCGCTCTCAGAGCGTGGGCCGCCACGAGAGGCTCGTCGGCTCGGTCAGCTCGGGCCGCGTGAAGCCCACCTTCACGGCGGTGTCCATCACACGCATCACGTGATCGTAGGTGAGCGGCGCCGTCGCCGTGCTCTCCGCCGCCACCTCGAGGTCGGTGCGCTCCGCGAAGTCGCTCTCCTTCTTGAGCGCGACCAGCGCGGCCTCGAGCCCGCTCCAGTCGAAGTCGCCGCCGGGTGCGCGCAGCAGCACCACCGGGTCGATCGGCAGGTTCGACACCCCGACGTAGAGACGATCGCTCTGCAACAGCACCGAGACCTCGGGCAAGACGACGATCGGCGGATCGCCGCCGCGCGCCTTGCCCTTGGGCTGGATCGTGATCTGCGCGAGGTTCACCCACACCGCGACGACGAGCAGGAACGCCGTGAGGCAGCTCATCAGGTCGATGTACGGCACGATGTTGAGCTCGACGTTCACGCTCTTCTTGTCGCCACCGGTGTCGATGCTTGCGCCCATGCGCCGTCGCAGACTGCAAGCGTGGCGCCACGACGCATGTCGCGTGATCGCTCGCGGCGCGCGCGCGCGTGCGTGGCGTCCCGGGACGACCCGTGATCGCGCGCGAGGCGAAACGCGCCGAGGAAAAATGCCCGAGCAACCGCAGCCCGCTCGCCGTGTCTTCGTGAGCTTCGGCTGCACGCGAACCGCCGGCCCGAAAACGGTGACCCCTGCGAGGCCTTCCAGCCTGCAGGGGTCGGGTTGGTGGAGATAAGCGGGATCGAACCGCTGACCTCCTGAATGCCATTCAGGCGCTCTCCCAGCTGAGCTATATCCCCAACCGACTCCGGCTACCCGGAGCGGAAAGCTGATTACCTCCCCCTCCCCGGTCTGTCAAGCGCGGCGTCGGCGGGAAGCGGGTTCGGCGTGGCCGGGCCCTTTGAGGTTCCGCGCCTTTCGGTGGTACTAGTGATCGTGCGCGCCAGGATAGGCCAGCTCCTGCTCGAGGCCGGGCGGTTGAGCTCCGCCGACCTGGAGCGAGGCGTGGCGGAGCAGCGGGCCTCCGGGCTGCGGTTCGCCTCCGCGCTGGTGAAGGCCGGCCTCATCACGAGCGACGAGGCCGCCCGGGCGCTCGCCCGGCAACACGGCATACCCGCCGCGCTCGATCGACATCTCGCCGGCCGCGACCCGACCCTCACGTCGCGGCTGCCGGCGGACGTCGCGCGCACCCACGTCGCCGTGCCCGTCGCGCTCTCCCGCGGCGCGGAGGGACTGAACCTCGTCGTCTGCATGCGCGAGCCGTCGCCCGAGATCATCGCGCTGTTGCGCGCGGCGGCCGGGATGCCGATCGTCCCGAGCGTGGCGTGCGAGCTCTCGCTACGTGAGCAGCTCGAGCTGGCCTACCCCCGCATCGACGACGACTCCGTCGACATCGACGTCGACGAGCCGTCCAATCCGTTCTCCTCGATCGGTCAGGTCGACGAGATGTCGCTCGTCGAGCTCGACGACCAGTACGTCGTGAAGGATCACTCGCAGAACACGACCACGACCGGCTCGATGCCCGTGATGGGCGCGCTGAAGGAGAAGCGGCAGACCGCGCCCGGTGGGATGCCGGCGCTGGACGACCTGTCCGTGCCGGCGCCAGGCCCGAGCCGCGTGCTGCGTCCCGCCGAGGCGATCGCCGCGCTCGCCACCGCGAACGAGGCCGCCCTCGTCTCGCAGATCGCGATCGACTGCCTGCGTGGCCTCTGGAAGGGCGGGCTCATCATGCAGGTGAAGGACCGCGAGCGCGTGGCGCTCGGCGAGCACGGCTTCGGCGGTGTGGTGCGTGAGGCGACCGTCGAGTCGATCGTCGTGCCGCTCGATCAGCCCTCGGTCCTGCGCACCGCCTACGACGATCGCCGCCCGTTCGCCGGCGAGGCCCCGATCGGCTCGACGGTGCAGGATCGCTTCCTGCGCCTCTTCGCCGAGCTCGGCACGCGCACCGTCGCCGTCGCCCCCGTGCTCGTGCGCGCGCGCCCCATCGCGCTCCTCTTCGGCATCGCCCCGATCGGCAACCTGCCCGAGGCGAGCGCGGCGCTCGCGACCCTCGCCAACGCGATGGGCACGGCGTACCTGCGCGTCATCCTCGCCTCGAAGTAGCGCCGTCAGGTGACGCTCGGTCGCACGCGCACGAACGGCAGGAGCGGCAAGGCCGAGAGGAACGCGAACAGCATGAAGACCTGGAACATCGCGTCCCAGCCGTAGGTGTCGCTGATCCACACCGTGAAGAAGCCCTGGACGATGCCGCCGATCGAGCCGAGGCCGTTCACCATGCCGCAGGCGAGCGCCGAGGCGTGCGGACCGCCGAGGTCCTGCGACGCCGAGCCCGACACCAGCGAGTCGGCCGCGAACAGCGTGCCGCCGATGAGGCACAGGCCGACGATGTTCCACACCAGCCCCTCGTCGCCGATCACGCGGTAGAGGCCGAGCGCGCCGCACAGCGCGAAGCACCAGATCGCCGCGGTCGCGATGCGCCGCCGTCCGAGCAGGCGATCGGCCATGAAGCCGGCGAAGATGACGAGCGGGATGCCGCCGGCGTCGAACGCGATCGAGACATAGCCGGCCTTGGCGGGACCGAAGTGGTAGGCCTCGGCCAGGTAGAACGGCAGCCAGTAGATGAAGGCGTACCGCATCATCTTCATGAAGAAGTAGGTCGTGCCCAGGCACCAGACCCGCGGATTCTGGAGCACCACCGGCCACGCCGCGCGCCGCAGCTCGTGGAGCTGCGCCTTGGTCAGCTTCGCGTCGATCTCCGGGTTGGCGTAGCCCAGCTCCGACGGGCGGTCGCGCACGACCAGCCAGAAGGTGCCGGCGACGACCGTCACCCAGAGCGCGGGACCGAGCAGCGCCGCGCGCCAGCCGTAGACGAGCAGCGCGGTCGCCAGCAGCTTGGCCGCGACGCCGCCGGCCTGGTAGCACGTCGACCAGACGCCCATGCGCTCGCCGCGCTCGCGCGGGCTGAACCACGACGCCATCAGCTTGCCGTTGCCCGGCCACCCGGTCGCCTGCACGAAGCCGTTGAGCGCCCAGAGCATGACGAAGATCGAGAGGATGCTGTTGAGGCCGAACGCGACCGAGATGCCCGCGCTCGCCAGCATGCCGAGCGTGACCAGGCGGCGCGGGCCGAGCACGTCGCCGAGCGCGCCGTGCACGAACTGGCCGACGCAGTAGGCCGACAGGCTCGCCAGGTCGATGTAGTTGAGGTCGCTCTTCGAGAGCCCGAGCTCCTGCGCCATCGGCTTCTTGGCGACGGAGAAGTTCGAGCGCGTGAAGTAGTACGAGAAGTACGACAGCCACGACGTCCAGAACACGCGCTGCTCGACGGACGCGGGCGCGCGCTCGGGCTCGGACATGGCGGGGACACTACCTCAGGGGACGGCCGGCGCGCCCCCCGCCACCGAGACGAAGAAGGCGCGCCAGTCGGAGATGGCCTGGTTCACGCGCGTCGACACGAAGTGCCCGTCGAACGCCATCTGGCCGTCGTACTGGAAGATCGCGCCGAGGCGCCGCTGGCCGTCGCCGCCGAGCACGCCGGGCGTGGTCGTCACCGGCCGCGGATCGAGCACGAGGCCGGTGATCGGCGACACCACCGGATCGGCGATCAGCAAGCCGGCGGCCAGCGCGGTGTTGTTCATCGTCGTCTCGGGCGAGAACGTGTCGCCCCGGCCCCACGGCAGGAGCACGTGCTTGGACGCGACCCCGGGCGGCGGCTGGCGGATGAGCATCGGGCTGTAGTTGATCGGATCGATGCGGTCGAAGAACGTCTGCCACAGGACCATCACCGGGTGGCCGCCGCCGAGGCGCTCGCCGACGAGGAGCTCGAGCCCCGCGCGGGCGTCGACCGGGCTCTTCTTGGTGAGGATGCCCTCGATCAGCACCGAGCCCGCCCCCGAGAACACCGCCGCCGGCGCGAGGTCGGTGACCGCGATCGCGGGGATGCCGACGTTCGAGCCCTGCGAGTGGCCGAAGAAGTAGACGCGCGTCGCGTCGAAGTCGACCGTGCCCGGCCCGGCGACCGCGCCCGCCGGCACGGTGAACGGCGCGACCTGCGCGACGCGCAGCGCCTGGATCACGTCGACCGCGCCCTGCAGGTGGTTGTCGCGCGCGGCGCGCGGGTTGACGATGTTGAAGACCAGGCTGTCCGGCGTGCGGCTCGACGCGCCGCGGCGCTCGCCGTGGCCGACGCCGTCGAACGTGAGCGTCGCCATCGGCGTCGCGGCGCCCGCGAGCGTCTCGGCGATGCCCGCGCCGATCGCCGCCTTGAACGTGCCGCCGGTGCCGTGCGCGTGCACGACCAGCGGCCACCCGCCGCCCGGCGCCGTGCCCTTGGGGATCGTGAGCGCGAAGCACACGTCGAGCGAGCCCTGCACCACCGGCGCGCCGGCCGCGTAGCGGATGTCGCCGCCGTCGGCGGGGCGCTCGTAGGGCAGCGTGCCGGCCTGATAGCTGGGCACGCTCATGCGGCCGTGCAGCTCCCAGTAGTTCGCGCTCGAGTCGCCGCACGCGCGCGTCACGTCCGACGCGCACGGCGACACCGTCTGCCCGTCGCACAAGGTCACGCTCGAGAGCGCGGGCAAGGCCGCCGCCTCGACCTGCGCGTCGAGATCACGGGCGACGCGGCTGTGGTCGGCGACGGTGAACACGGTCGCGGTGGCGACGTCGGCGGCGGTGCGCGACGTGCGCGTGAGGTAGTCGCGGAACACCGCGTAGCGGTTCCACGCGCGCAGGAGATCGGGGTCGGTGGGCGCGGTCGTGCCGAGCAGCGTCACCAGGTCGGCCTCCTGCGCCGGCGCGGTCCCGCTCGCCGAGCGGATCGTCGAGCCGATCCACGCCGCGTACGTGTGGCCCGGCGCGAGCGGCTGCGACATGTGATTCGAGAGCGTGAGGGCGTTCTGGCAGAGGAACTTGCCGCGCCCGGTCGTGTAGCCGAACGTGCGGTTCATGTTGACGCCGTAGTTCGGCGCCTGCGGATCGGTGATGTCGACGAGGAACACGGCCGATCCGTCGCGCACGGTCTCGAAGTCGAGCGGCAGCGAGAAGCGGAAGATGACCGGCGCCACGCTGGAGAAGCCGTCGAAGTCGGCGGCGAGCGCGTCGGCGTAGAGGTCGACGAGGTCGACGCCGAGCAGCGACAGGCCCGGCCGCGGGAAGTCGGAGAGGTCGAGCGTGCCGTCGGCCTTCACCCGCGCGTCGTTGGGGAACGGCAGACGGTAGAAGTCGGGGAGCGCGGCCCCGGCGCGCGGCACCTGCACGTAGCCGCGGAACGGCGACTGGTCGGGCGCGCAGGCGACACCCTCGAACTCGGGGTACGCGTCCTCCGCCGACGCGCAGCGTCCGCCGGCGGTGCAGGCCAGGCCGGGCAGGCAGTCGGTCTGCCCGCCGCACGTCGCGCCGAGATCGCCGGTGCCGCCGGGCGCGCAGGTGCCGAGGAGGCCGGAGAGCTCGCACACCAGGTCGGGCATGCAGTCGGCGCCCGAGATGCACACGTCGCCTTCACCGCCGCCGCCGGCGGGAGCGCACACGCCATTGCGCGCGCAGTAGAGCGCGGCGGTGCAGTCGCGGTTGGCCGAGCACGGCGCGCCGACGCCGAGCGTCCCCGGCTGCGTGCACACGCCGGCGGCGCACACGAGGCCGTTTCCGCAATCTGCCGCGATCTCGCAGGTGCTGCCGACGCCGCCATCGGGCGTCGCCGGATCGTCGTCACTCGAGAACAGAAAGCAGCCGCCGAGCGCGAGCACGGCGACGAGGACGGGCACAGCGGCCAGACGCATACGTTCCCCCGGATAGGCCAGGGTACGAGGATATCGCGCGGGAGCGCGACCGTGGGAGGCCGTGCGGTGTCTCACCTTTGCCGACCCCCGGCTCCCGGGGCTTGCGTTTCCTCCGCGCCGGGTGCAAAACGGCGCTGCCGTGCTCGCTGCCGTCGAGAACGTTACCGTTGGATCCGCAATCGTCTCCAGGGGGGCCGTGCCGGTCCGCAAAGTGGGGACAAGGATTCGAAAGGTGGTAGCTTCGTGACGATGTCGTTGTCTGCGGAAGCGGTCGCGGTCCATGTCCTCGACCGGCACGAGTCCGAGGTCGTCGACCAGGCGCTGCGGGTGGTCGCCGCCCGGGCGCCCAAGGATGCGCAGATCCTCCGCGATCTCATCGACCAGCTCCGCCAGACCAACGCGCTCCTCGACAACTGCCGCGCCCTGCGCTCCCCCACCGCCCTGGGCGGCGAGGCCCGCACGGAGCGCACGCTCATCGACCACCTGGTCACGCTCGACGGCCTGTCGGGCGACCTGAGCCTGCCGCTCAAGGCGACGCTCTCGCGGACGTTCCTGCTCACCAAGATCATGTTCCTCCGTGGCTTCATCAAGGCCACGACCGCGTGCCACGAGGACGGCGCCACCCACATCCGCGCCCTCGTCCACGACCTGAACGAGGAGCTCGCCCAGTCGATCTACACGCTCCTGTGCGAGGAGCTCTTCCTCGCGCTCCTGCGCAAGCGCGACATCAAGATGTCGATCAAGCGCGGCGCCGCCGACCAGCTCATCTCGATCTGGGACGACGCGACGATCGAGATCGACGACTTCGCGCCGATGCTCGAGTCGGCGTGGCACGCGCGCAACCGGGTCACCAGCAACTACGGCTGCCTGCTCGGCGCGTCGGAGACGTTCCGCCTGGCGAGCGAGGACTGCAACCCGCTGGTCATCGACTTCTTCGCCCGCGAGGACCGCTCCAAGGACGAGGGCCAGGCGTTCGAGGAGTTCCTCTTCAACATGACGACCGAGGAGCTCGCCACCCTGCGCGGGGCGATGCGCGACGCCGGCCTCACCGCGGTGTCGCCGGCCTGGGCGGCGCAGATCGTCGGCCGTCAGCTCGAGGAGCTCGAGCACTCGCGCGAGATCGACCCGATGGCGCTCTACCGCTCGTACAACCGGCGCCAGCTCGCGGCCGACTACCGGCTCATGTCGGGCACACCCGGCCCGCGCCGCACCGCCGAGGGCTACCTGATCGTGCACCTGCTCGATCAGGAGGATCCCGGGACGCCCTAGGCCTTGGCCGCGGGGGCAGCCGACGCGGCGTTGACGTGCTTCTCGATGAGGCGCGCCAGCTCGGGGATGGCCTCGACGACGTTCTTCTTGGCGTTGCCCCGCATCTTCTCGTAGGCCTTCTTGGCCGTGGTGTGCGAGGTCTTGGCCGCGCGCTCGTCGGTGACCTGGAGCAGATCCTCGGCGACGTCGTCGGAGCGGGCGATCACGAACTCGGCGAACGTGCCCGAGCCGCCCGCCGACCACTTGTCGTGGTGGGGCTGGAGCTTGCCCAGCCAGTCATCGAGCAGCGCGTCCACCACCGAGGGCACGAACCCGCGCTTGATGGTCTTGATCGTCGCGTACGCGCCCTTGATCGCCATCCCGGAGAGCCCGCTCTTGTTCTTCACCTGCGCGTCGATCAGCTCGACGCAATCCTCGATGACCTTGGCCCGGACGGGCTCCACTCCGATGCGCTCGACGAGGCTCTGGGACATAACGACCCGCGTGTATATGACGTCAGGGCGCGAATGTCACCCCGAAGCGCTCGCATCGCGTCGACATCTGCCCGCGATCGAAGTCGGGGAGCTGGAGCCAGTACTTCTGCGCCATCTCGGCGTCGCCGAGGATGCACGACGACGACACCACGACGCGCAGCATGCGTACCGTCCCCGGCTGGCGGTCGAGGAGCTTGAGGGCCAGCTGCCGCGCCTCGTCGTAGCTGTGGCGGTCGTAGAGCTTGTTGGCCTGGAGCATGGCCGCGTCGAAGTCCGGGTTGGTGGCGGGGTCGTCCACCTCGACCTCGGTCTTGAACGCCCCGTCGCGGCGGAGCTTGTCGGCGAGGCGGCGGTCGAGATCGGGCGGTGAAGGGGCGTTCACCCGGGAGGGCGCGCCCGAGGAGCGGCCCGCGTTCAGGTCCTCGATGCGAGGCGGGCGCGACGTCGCGCCGGCGCCTCCGCGGGCATGGCGGTCGGCGGCCGCCCGGAGCGCCGTGTCGTCGGGCGCCGCGGCCCCTGACGAACGGACCTCGATGAGCAGATAGATCCCGCCCACCGCCACCAGGACGGCGAGGGCTCCGAGGACGACCGTCCGGATGCTCATGGCGCGCGTCTGCTCGTTTTAGCACACGTGGCCTGTCGCACACTGTCGCACCGATTGAGGTTGACTCCGACGACGCGCCTGGAGGAAAAGCGCCACACATGAAGGGTCTTCCACATCTTCTTTCGCTTCTCGGCGTCGCCGCCGCGTCAGCCTTCGGGCTCGCGGGCTGCGGTGGTGACGAGATCACGTGCGGTACGGGTACGGTCCTCGAGGGGGACATGTGCGTGCCGACCAACACCACGACCTGCGGCACCGGCACGACGCTCACCGACGGCGAGTGCGTCCCTGACGGCTCGGTCATCTGCGAGCAGGGCACGCGCTTCGACATGGCCACCGGCACCTGCGTGGTCGATCCGTCGGCGTGCGCCGACGGCACCGTGCTCGTCGGCGGCGAGTGCGTCCCCGAGGACGACACCCTGACGGCGGATCTCGAAGAGGCCGCCGAGCCCAACGACGCGATGGGCGCCGGCGACTTCAACGTCCCCGCCCTCAACGAGGACGTGACGCTCCACGGCTGCATCTCGCCGCGCGGCGGCGTGCGCGACGAGGACGTGTGGATCATGACCGCGACCGCGCCGACGCTGGTCGAGATCACCGCCGACGGCGTCGGCGGCCTCGCCGCCGGCTTCATCGTGCAGGACCTCGCGATCCCGAGCCTGCCGAACTACTTCCGCGCCGGCATCAACCTGACCGGCGACACGTCGAGGCGTCAGGTGTTCCTGCCCGCCGCCGGCGACTACCTGCTGATCATGGACGACTCGCGCGCCATCCTCGTCGACGAGGTCGCGGGCGGTCCCGACACTTGCTACTACACGACGGTCAAGACCGTCGCGATGCCGTCGGCGACGGCGCTCGCGATCCCGACGATGACGGGCAACGACGACGGCAACGTCCGCGTGCTCACGTTCACCGCGGACGGCGCCGGCGACATCCTCAACGTCGTCCAGACCACGACCAGCGCGTCGCTCTCGCCGGCGTTCGTCGTGATGCGCAACAACGCGGTCTCCGGATCGCCGGCGGCGCCGATCACCAGCCCGACCACGGGCGCGGTGACCCCGCCGACCACGTGGCAGGGCGGCATGAACAACGCCGAGGTCGTCACGATCGTCATCGACAACCAGTACAACTTCTCGCCGAACCCGACGCCGTACACGCTCACCAGCGTCGACCTGTCGGCGGATGCGCTCCCCACGGACGGCTCGACCCTGATGGTGACGACGCGCCGGGCCGGCACGGACTCGACCGGGAACCCGGTCAAGTTCAACTACCTCTACTTCGACGTGCCCGCGAACGGCGCGCTCATGCAGTGGAACCTCGCGTCGACGCTCGGCGTCGACATGCTGCTCTTGCGCCAGAACCTGTTCGCCATCAACCCGGCGACCGGCGGTCTCTCGCTGCTCGGCTTCGCGACGATCAACAACCTCGGTACGGGTGACGGCTCGGCGACCGCGTTCAACAACCAGTTCACGCGCTTCCTCTCGGCCGGCCGCTACTACCTCGTGGTGCAGGACCCGACCTCGGGCGCCACGGCCGGCGCGATGTTCTCCATCACGTCGACGCTCGCCGCGGTGACCCCGGCGGCGCTCACCTACGGCACGGCGGCGACGGCGCAGGCGCTCCCCGCCAGCGGCGCGGCGTTCCACACGATCGACCTCACCAACCCGACCTGGATCGAGCTCGCCGCGACCGGCACGAACTGGGGCACGAACATCAACGTGAACCTGTACGACCTCGCCGGCGAGGGCATCGTCGGCGGCAACTACGCCGCGGCCATGACCTCCTCGCGCGTCGCCAACGGTAGCAACCCGGCCGGTCGCATCATGATCGGCGACACGCGCGACTTCCTCGTCCGCGTGACGTCGTCGACCGCGCCCGGCACCGGCCCGACGTACGACCTCAACATCCGCACCCGTCCGCACCATGCGATCGGCATGATCGAGCCGGGCACCCCGATCAACCGTACGGGTGACGCCATCGCGGCGGGCTCGAGCGCCGCCGGCGCCGCCGGCGCCACGCGCTACCTCGTGACCGGCATCAGCTACGCCGGCTATCAGGCGGTCGTGACGCCAGCCGCGGCGGAGAGCTCGAACATCGTCGTGCGCCGCCTCAACGTCGACGAGTCGACGGCGGGCGCGACGATCGACGCCGGCGGCGATGGCGCGGCCGAGACGCTCGTCGCCAGCTTCGGCGCGTTCCCCGCGACCTGGATCGCGTTCTCGGTCGGCAGCTCCGATACCGAGGCCTCGACGATCGACGTCGCCTCGACGAGCACGCCGCCGCCGTACACGCCGAGCACCGGGACCCTGGCGTTCACCGACGCGTGTGGCGCGGGGAGCACCCAGGTCATGACCGCCCAGGATGACACCCTGAGCGCGGCGATCGCCCTGCCCGCGATGTTCTCGACCTGGCCGTTCTTCGGCACCGCGACCGCCGGCTCGGTGAAGATCTCGAGCAACGGGTGGCTCTCGTTCGATACGGCGCTGACCAGCAGCTCGGCGTCGAACCAGCAGCTGCCGAACGCCACTGCCCCCAACGCCGTGATCGCGCCGTTCTGGGAGGACCTCACCAACGTGACGATCTGCACCCGGGTCAACGCGGCGGGAGACGTCTTCACCGTCCAGTGGACGGGGCACCTGTACAACACCGCAGCGGAGACGGCGCAGTTCCAGCTCGTGATGCGCGCCAGCGGCGGCATGGACTTCATCTACGGCCCGAACCACCTGATCAACGGCTCGGAGATCCCGCAGTTTGGCAGCGACGGCGCCACCGTCGGCCTGGAGAACGCGGCGGGGACCGTCGGGTTGCAGTTGCACTACAACAGCAACTCGATCATGCCGTCGACGTCGCGCACGCTCACGCCCGCGCCGTGACGTGACGTGACGTGGAACCGGGGTGCGGTCGGGTAGCGCCCCGATCGCATCCCGGTCGCATCCCGGTCGCTTCCTGGCCGTTGCCCGAGCGGCGGCCAGGGGGCGGCGTTAGAGTGCGCCTGCGAGAATGGCGCACTGGCGGGAGCTGCTGAGGCCCCCTCCGCTCGACGGAGGCGAGGTGTCGGAGCAGGCGAGCACGGCGCACGTGCTGCTCCTGGCCGGGACGGGGCTCCTCGCCCTCGCCCTGGTCGTGTCGTTCGCGCTGCGGCCGCTGCCGCTCGCGGGGCACGCGGCGTACGCGCTCATGCTGCTCGTGCACACGCTCACGCTCGCGCTCCTGCGGCGCGGCGTCGTGCGCCCCGCGATCGCCGCGTTCGCCGTCACCTACCTCCTGATCGTCGGCCACGCGGTCATCCGCGCCGGCGGCCAGCTCGCCCCCACGGGCTTCGTGCTGCCGCCGCTGGTCATGTTCGTCGGGCTCACGCTCGGCGGGCGCAGCGCGGTCGCCACGTCGCTCGCCGCCTCGGCGATGGTGCTCGGGCTCGTCGCGCTCGATCGCGGCGGCCACCTGCCCGCCCCGACCGCCGAGCTCACGCCGATCCGGGTGTGGCTCGTCGCGTCGGTGTCGCTGATCATCACCGGCATCATGCTGCAGGCGGCGCTGCGCATCATCCGCGAGTCGCGCGCGCGGGCCGCCGCCGAGGAAGCCGCGCGCCGGGCGATGGAGGCGAAGCTCGTGCAGTCGCGCCGGCTCGAGACCGTCGGCCGGCTCTCGGCGGGCGTGGCCCACGACTTCAACAACGTGCTGACCGTCGTGTTCGCCGAGGTCTCCCGGCTGGCGCGCACCGGCGACGACAAGGTCAAGGCGTCGGCGGGGAACATCAAGGACGCCGCCGAGCACGCCGCCGCGCTCACCCGCCAGCTCATGTCGTTCGGACGCCAGCAGGTGCGCAAGCCCGAGCTCCTCGATCTCGGCGAGGTCACGCGACAGCTCGAGCGGCTGCTCGGCAAGTTCGTCGGCGACCGCATCCGGTTCGCGATCGAGCCGGGCGCCGACGTGCCGCCGGTACGCGCCGATCGCACCGAGGTCGAGCAGGTGCTCCTCAACCTCGTGACCAACGCGCGCGACGCCATGCCCGAGGGCGGCGCGCTCACCGTGCGCACCGGCGTGGCCTCGGCGGAGCTGCGCGCGCGCTGCCCCGGCATCGCCGGCGAGCCCGCGGTCTACCTGTCGGTCAGCGACACGGGCACGGGCATCCCCGACGACGTCCGCGCCCGCCTGTTCGAGCCGTTCTTCACGACGAAGGAGATCGGCAAGGGCACGGGCCTGGGCCTGGCGACCGTGCAGTCGATCGCCGGCAACGCCGGCGGAGCGATCGTCGTCGACAGCGAGCCCGGCCGGGGCTCGACGTTCACGCTCGTGCTGCCGCCGCCCTGACCGGCCTCATCGGACCTCGAGCAGCTCCACCTCGAACAGGAGCGTCGCGTTGGGCGGGATGACGCCGCCTGCCCCGCGCGCGCCATACCCGAGCTCGGGCGGGATGAGGAGCGTGCGGGCGCCGCCGATCTGCATCGACGCCACGCCCTCGTCCCAGCCCTGGATGACACGCCCCTGCCCCAGCGGGAACGAGAACGGCTTGCCGCGGTCGACAGAGCTGTCGAACTTCGCGCCCTTGGCGCCGTTCACCCAGAGCCAGCCGGTGTAGTGCATGACGCAGGTCTGGCCGGCCCGGGGCTGGGCGCCGGTGCCGGGCCGCGTGTCCTCGTACGAAAGTCCGCTAGGGGTCGTGGTCATCGCCATGGCCCGCATCCTAGCCGCTCAAGGCCGGACGCTGACCACGGTCGGCGAACCTTCGCCCTTCCTGTCAACTCGCGGCAAAGGTATGGCCTTGTAAGCCGCCTCGGATCTGGGGGAGAGTGCCCGAGACCCTCGTCGCCGGGCGGTCACCGAAGGAGCATGCCCATGCGATCGATCCTCCCCGCGATGCCACTCGTTGCCATCGCGCTCGCCTCGGCGCTCGTCGCGTGCGGGCCCTCCACCAACGCCGGCGACAACAGCGACTGCCCCGACAAGAACCTGTCGAACGACCTCATGAACTGCGGCGCGTGCGGACACGCGTGCGGCGTCGGCGAGGTGTGCATCAACGGTGACTGCGACGGGACCTGCGATCCCGGCGAGACCCTCGAGTGCTACGACGGTCACCCGTCGACCGAGGACGTCGGTCCGTGCCGCGGCGGCATGCGCATGTGCTTGCCGTCGGGGCAGTGGAGCGAGTGCCTCGGACAGATCGTCCCGTCGCTCGAGGTCTGCGGCAACGGCATCGACGAGAACTGCAGCGGCCAGGCCGACGAGAACGTCGACCAGGACGGGGACGGCTTCACCACGTGCGACGGCGACTGCTGCGACTCGTTCGAGTGCGCGCAGCCCGGGCTCGTGAACCCGGGGGCGTTCGACGCCGCCGGCAACGGGCTCGACGACGACTGCGACGGCATGGTCGACAACACCACCGCGGTCTGCGACATGGGCCTCGTGTCGGGCTCGCCCAACGCGGCCGACTACGCCAAGGCGATGGAGATCTGCCAGACGGCGACCGAGGTGTCGCGTCGCTGGGGGCTCATCGACGCGCGCTTCAGCCTGACCAACGGCATGGGCACGCCCGCCGTCGAGGCGCGCTCGATCCGCCCGATCTTCGGGACCGGCCTCATGCCGCTGGCCGGCACGAGCTTCACGCTGCTCTCGAGCGGCAACGCGGCCTCGCCGGGGCAGACCAACCCGTCGCACGTCGACTTCACGACGTCCGCCGAGCACGACCTCTCGGCGCCGTTCCCGGCCGACTGGCTCCAGGCGCAGAGCCCGCCGGGGCAGCTGCCGAACGCGATGGGCTGCCCGGCGATCAACGGCGGCACCGCCGCCGAGGATCCGGTCATGCTGACGCTCCGCATCCGGGCGCCGTCGAACGCCAGGTCGTTCAGCTTCTCGAGCAACTTCTACTCCGCCGAGTACCCCGAGTGGGTGTGCAGCCCGTACAACGACTTCTTCGTCGTGCTGCTCGACTCGACGTGGGCCGGCAACCCGGCCAACCCGGCCGACAAGAACCTCGCCTTCTACCGGAACCCCGCGGGCGTCATCTACCCCGTCGGCGTGAACCTCGCCCACGGCAACACCGGCCTCTTCACCCAGTGCGTGAACGGTCGCACCGGTTGCCTCGGCACGCCGGGCACGATCTCGACCTGCCAGAGCACGTCGCAGCTCGCGGGCACGGGCTTCGACCGGTCGGCGGTCGGCTCGTGCGATTCGAACAGCCTGCAGGGCGGCGGCACCGGCTGGCTGACGACGAGCGGCAACGTGCAGGGCGGCGAGATCATCACCCTGCGCATCGCGATCTGGGACACCAGCGACCAGCGGCTCGACTCGCTGGTCGTCCTCGACAACTTCCAGTGGTCGGTCGACACGTCCGACCCCGGCACCGTCATCGGCAAGCCGGCGCGCACGGCGGGCGCCGGCGGTTTGACGTCAAACGTCTCGCACTGAGGGCCCGGGACGAGAGCCCGGGACGCCGTCAGGGCGAGACCGAGACCGTGCCCGTGAAGGAGTGCGGGCCGCAGCGGAAGCGGTAGTTACCGGGCGCCTCGAAGCGCACGCAGGTGTCGCCGTTGAAGTCGGCGGTGAAGAGGCCGTCGTTCGAGATGGCGTTGTGGTCCGCCGGCATCGTGAACTTCACGACGGTGTTGGCGGTGACGTTGGTGATGCTCGGGGAGAACGCGAACCCCGAGGTCGTGATCACCGGGGTGGTGACGCCGGTACAGGAGACCTCGGACGCGGCGAGGGGCGCCGCGTCGGGGCCGGCCGGGGCGTCGATCGGCGTGTTGTCGCCGTCGTCGCCGCCGCACGCGGCCAGGCAGAGGACTCCGAACAACGATGAAAGCAAGGGCCTACGCATGGCCCGAGTATGCCGGAGATGCCCGCGCTGGAGGTGGGATGTTGTCCTCCGCGCCGCGCTGCGTTGCCGCGATGCCGCACCGCGTGATACGCATGACAACAGGGGGTCTGCCCATGGCCGAGGCGCGCATCATCAAGCGATACGCCAATCGCAAGCTTTACGACACCCAGCACAGTCGCTACGTGACGCTGGACCAGATCTCGGAAATGATCCGCGCCGGCGACGACGTGAAGATCGTCGACAACAAGACGAAGGAAGACCTGACGTCGGTGACGCTGGCGCAGATCATCTTCGAGGAGGAGAAGAAGCAGCGCAGCTTCCTCCCGCTCACGGCGATGCGGAACATCATCCAGAACGGCGGCGAGTGGTTCGCCGAGGCGCAGCGCCGGGTGTCGCGCGTCCTGCCGTTCAAGCGCGACGAGACCGGGGACGGGCCCGAGGGCGCGTACAGCGACGAGGAAGCGCCGCCGCTCGATCCCGACGACACGTCGCTACCCGACGACGACTCGACGTACGCGGGCACCAAGAAGCAGGAAGGGCTCGCGCTCATGCGCGAGTTCCGCGAGTGGGTCACCGAGCAGCAGCACGCGCTCGAGGACTGGCAGAAGCGCGTCGACGGGCGCGTCCGCAGCGTCGTCGACAACATCTCGCCGTTCGGCGCGCTCCACAAGGACGTGAAGACGCTGTCGGACCGCATCGCGGAGCTCGAGGCCAGGCTGCTCAAGCTCGCGGAAGACGAGTCGAACGACAAGCACTGACCGAGGCTGCGCCTCGGTCGGGCCTCGGGCCTCGGGCGTCGGGCCTCGGGAAGAGGGCCGCAGGCTTCAGCGCGGCGATTCGAGCGCAGCGTCGACGAGCTCGCGCTGGTACTCGACGAGGGCGCGGTCGTAGCGGCCGAAGCCGTCGGGGCGCGCGGCGGCGAGCGCGGCCTCGAGCATCGTGGCGAGCGCGAGCGTGGGATGCCCGGCGGAGTGCAGCGCGAGCGCGAGGAAGGCGCGGAGCGCGGCGTCGTCGGGGAACTCGGCCGTGGCCTCGGCGAGGCGCGCGACGGCGTCCTCGGCGCGGCCGACGTTGCGGAGCGTCGAGCCCAGGCCGACGAGGAAGCCCGGGCGCTCGGGGCCGGTGACGCCCAGCGCGTACGCGCGCTCGTAGTGGACGATCGCGTCGTGCTCGAGGCCGATGCGGTCACAGGCGTAGGCCGCGGCCATCGCGGCGCGGACGTCCTGGGGAAACTCGCGCGCCAGCGCGATGGCGCGGGCGTGCGCGGTCGGGTGGTCGCCGGAGGCGCGCGCGGCCTCGATCTCGAGGAGCTCGGTGTCGATCGACATTGGTAGGTTTACTTTCC
>DDTA01000268.1 GCA_002344285.1 Myxococcales bacterium UBA2376 | reverse complement strand
GCCAAGCTGATGCGCGAGACCTGCCACGAGGTGCTCGAAGCGCTGGGCCTGCACGACGACCCGCTGTTCAAGCTGGCGATGGCGCTGGAGAAGATCGCGCTCGAGGACGAATACTTCGTCGCGCGCAAGCTGTACCCGAACGTCGACTTCTACTCGGGCATCGTGCAGCGCGCGATCGGCATCCCGGTGAGCTTGTTCACCGCGATCTTCGCGCTGGCGCGCACGGTGGGCTGGATCGCGCAGCTCAACGAAATGCTCGACGACCCCGAGTACAAGATCGGCCGCCCGCGCCAGCTGTATGCCGGCTCGCCGTCGCGCGACGTGAAGCCGATCGCGCAGCGCTGATGATGCTTCGGCCCGCTTCGGCGCTGCCTGCGCTGTGCTTGATGCTGGCCGCGCTGTCGGGTTGCAACACGCTGGTCGCGCAGAACCCGGCCAGCTCGCTGAAGCCGGTAAATGCGGTGCGCCACGGCGACGACGCGCGCCTGATGCTGTGCGGCTACGACGTCGTCGGCTACTTCACGGCCGGCCAGGCGCTGCCGGGTTTGCCGCAGCATCGCATCGAACTCGACGGCGTGGCCTATCAATTTGCGAGCGCCGAGCACCAGGCGCAGTTCCAGCTCGAGCCGCAGCGCTACCGGCTGGCCTACCACGGCTTCGACGCGATGCGCATGGTGTTCGCGATTCCCGATGCGGCCGACCCGACGGTGTGGCTGCTGCACGAGGGCCGCGTGTTCTTCTTCGCCGATGCGGCGTCGAAGCAGGCGTTCGAGCTGGACTTGGCGAACAACGTCGCACTGGCCGACGCGTACTGGCGCGACGAGGTGGCCGGCCACAACAGCGCGTGGCAGTCGCTGCAGCGGCGCATCGATCGCGTGCCGCACTACCGCAGCCGCGACGCGCTGGCGCAGGCCGTGCTCGAAGCGCAATCCAAGCCGCGCTGAACTTGCATCACCTTGTGCAGGTGGCGGGCGCGGGTGCTTGCTACAGTCGGCTCATGCCCTCGGTCTTTGCTGAAGCGCGGCCGGTCGAGTTCATCCAACGGCCCGGCGGCCAGCAGCTATCGCCGCGCGACGAGCTGGCCCGCGGCCTGCTGCAGCCGCAGCCGTCGATCGCGCCGAAGTTCCTGTACGACGCGCTCGGCTCGCGGCTGTTCGAGGCCATCACCGAGCTCGACGAGTACTACCCGACGCGCACGGAGCTCGCGCTGCTCGAGGCGCACCTGCCCGCGCTCGCGGCCGCGATCGGCGCCGAGGCGCGGGTCGTCGAGCCCGGCAGCGGCGCCGGGGTGAAGACGCGCATGCTGCTCACGGCGCTCGAGCGGCCCGTCGGCTATGTCCCGATCGACATCAGTCACGAGCAGCTCGAGCTCAACGCGCGCGCGCTGCGCGAGGAGTTCCCGGGGCTCGAGGTCCAGCCGATCTGCGCCGACTACACGAGCCGGCTCGAGCTCCCGCACTCGACGCGGACGGCGGCGCGGACGGTCGCGTTCTTCCCCGGGTCGACGATCGGCAACTTCGAGCCCGACGAGGCCCGCGCCTTCCTGGCGCGCCTCGGGCGCCTCGTCGGCGACGGCGGGATGCTCCTGCTCGGCGCCGACGCCAACAACGACCGCGCGTCCCTCGAGCGCGCCTACGACGACGGGCTCGGCGTCACCGCGGCGTTCGACAAGAACGTGCTCGCCCACGTCAATCACACCCACGACGCGACGTTCGATCTCGACGCGTTCACGCATCGCGCGGTGTGGGACGCGTCGCATCACCGCGTCGAGATGCACCTGGTGAGCATGCGCGCCCAGCGCGTGCGCATCGGCGCGACCGTCGTCGGGTTCGAGCGCGGCGAGGTGATCGTGACCGAGCACTGCTACAAGCACCCGCGCGAGGCGATGGCGGCGATGCTCACCGCCGCGGGCTGGCGGACGCTGCGCGTCGACGCCGACCCGCGCGGCCGCATGCACCTCTGGCTCGCGACCCGTTCAGCCTGAGCGAGGAACCGCTCACCCTGAGCGAGCGAAGCGAGTCGAAGGGCGCCAGGTGCCCTGGCACACGCGCGCCGGACTGATCGCGGCTACAGTCGAGGGGTGGACGCTTCGTTCTGGATCGAGCGCTGGGCCGAAGGCCGCATCGGGTTTCACGAGGGCAAGCCCAATCACTTCCTCGAGCGACACGCCGACCGGCTGACCGGGGCGCGCCGCGTGCTCGTACCGCTGTGCGGCAAGGCGGTCGATCTCGCCTTCCTCGCGGCGCGCGGCCACGAGGTCGTCGGCGTCGAGCTCGTCGAGGACGCCGTGCGCCAGTTCTTCGCCGAGCACGGGGTCACGCCCGCGGTGACGCCTCGAGGCGCGTTCGTCCAGTACACGGCGGGCGCGATCACGATCTTCGCCGGGGACTGGTTCGGGACCGACGCGGCGCTGCTCGGGCCGATCGACGCCGTCTACGATCGTGCCGCGCTCATCGCGATGCCGCCCGCGCTTCGCGCACGCTACGTGAACCACCAGCGGACACTCGCCGGTGACGCGCCGATCCTGCTGGTCACGCTCGAGTATCCGCAGGAGGTGATGGAGGGCCCGCCCTTCGCCGTGCTCGAGGACGAGGTGCGGCGGCTGCATGCGCCCGCGCGCGTGGAGCTGGTCGACGAGGCCGCCGGGCGCACGGCGCGGCTGCCGCCCGACGCGCCGTGCCGCGAGAAGTGCTTCCTGGTCACGAGCAAGGCTGGATGAGCGGCGTGCCGACGAGCGACGTCCTGACCCTGGCCGAGCTCGAAGCGCTCGCGCAGGCGCAGCTGCCGGAGATGGCGTGGGACTACTACGCCAGCGGCGCCGACGAGGAGGTGACGCTACGCCGGAACGCCGAGGCGTATCGCGCGCTCGCGCTCCACTATCGCGTGCTGGTCGACGTCTCGGTGCGCGACCTCTCGACGACGGTGCTGGGGCGCCGCGTGGCCATGCCGGTGCTGGTCGCTCCGACGGCGTTCCACCGGCTCGCGCACCCGGACGGCGAGGTCGCGACCGCGCGCGGCGCCGGCGAGGCGGGCACGGTGATGATCCTGAGCACGCTCTCCAACACCCGGGTCGAGGACGTCGTGGCGGCGGCGAGCGGACCGGTCTGGTTCCAGCTCTACGTCTATCGCGATCGCGCGCGCACCGAGGCGCTGGTCCGTCGGGTCGAGGCCGCCGGTGTCGAGGCCCTGGTGCTCACCGTCGACGCGCCGCTCCTCGGCCGGCGCGTGCGTGACGTGCGCAACCGCTTCACGCTCCCCGACGGCCTCACGCTCGCCAACGTCGACGGCGACGTGGTCGCCGCGCGCGGGGGCGACGTCGCCGAGTCGGGGCTCGCCGCCTACTTCGCGTCGCTGCTCGACGCCTCGCTCTCCTGGCGCGACGTCGCGTGGCTGCGCGCGCGGACGCGGCTGCCCATCGTGGTGAAGGGCGTCGTGCGTCCCGACGACGCATGTCGCGCCGCGGAGGCGGGGGCCGCGGCGGTCGTGGTGTCGAACCACGGCGGACGCCAGCTCGACACGTCCCCGGCGACGATCGAGGTGCTGCCCCGCGTCGCCGACGCGCTCGCCGCGCTGCCCGGCGCCGCGCCCGAGCTCTACGTCGACGGCGGCGTGCGGCGCGGGACCGACGTGGTCAAGGCCGTCGCCTCCGGGGCGCGCGCGGTGCTGCTCGGGCGGCCGATCCTCTGGGGCCTCACCGTCGCCGGCGCCTCCGGAGTCGCGGGCGCGCTCGAGATCGTGCGGCGCGAGCTCGATCTCGCGATGGCGCTGTGCGGGTGCGCCGAGGTTTCGGCCATCACGCGCGACCTGCTCGGCTGATCGTGTGTACGATGCGCCCCACATGGGGACCACCGACGACAGTCGCACGCTCTCCGAGCGCGAGGCTCGGCAGCTCTCGAACACCACCAAGACGCCACCGCAGTGGGTCGGCGCCACGCCGCGCTGGCTCACGCAGCTCCTGCCGTGGACGCCGGTCGAGGCCGGCGTGTATCGCCTCAACCGCGTCATCGACGACGCGTTCGGGGTCGTGTGCTCGCCCGACGACGGCGACGCGCTCCCGCTCGCGCGCATCCGCTACGAGGAGAAGCCGCGCGAGTACGTGCTCTCGACGGTGACGACCACGGTCGAGGTCCACACCCGCATCTCCGACCTGTTCCGCAGCCCGATGGATCAGGTGAAGGAGCAGCTCACGGTCGCCGTCGAGCGCATGAAGGAGAAGCAGGAGGACGAGCTGGTCAACAACGGCAACTACGGCCTGCTCAACAGCGTGCACGACAGCATGCGCGTCAAGCCGCGTGGTGCGGCGCCGACGCCCGACGATCTCGACGAGCTCCTCGCCCGCGTGTGGAAGGAGCCGAGCTTCTTCCTCGCGCACCCGCGCGCGATCGCGGCGTTCGGCCGCGAGTGTACGCGCCGCGGCGTGCCGCCCCCCACGGTGTCCCTCTTCGGGACCCCCGTGATCACGTGGCGCGGCGTACCGCTCGTGCCGTGCAACAAGCTGCACTTCGCCGGCAAGAAGACCGACATCCTCCTCATGCGCACCGGCGAGAAGAAGCGCGGCGTCATCGGCCTCTTCCAGCCCGGCATCCCGGGCGAGGTGAGCCCGAGCCTCTCGGTGCGCTTCATGGGCATCAACGGCAGCGGCGCGGCCAGCTACCTCATCTCGCTCTACTGCTCGTCCGCCGTGATGACCGAGGACGCGCTCGGCGTGCTCGAGGGCGTCGAGGTCGAGCACTATCATGAGTACAAGTAAGGAGCCGGGAGCGACGCTTCCGCCTGAGGCCTTGCCTGAGGCCTTGCCTGAGGCCTCGGGCCTCGGGCCTCGGGCCTCGGGAAGAGAGGCCTCGGGCCTCGGGGATCCCGTCGCCATGACGCAGCTCATCTCGCAGTTCGCCAACGAGCTGTTCGCGACGTCGCTCGTCCCCATACCGCTCGCGCCGATGAACGCCGGGCTCGCGGGCGCGAGCACCGCACCTCCGATCTCGCCGGGCCTAGCGCCGACCAACCCGTCGCCGGTCTCCGTCGCGCCACCGCCCGAGGTCCACGCGGTCGCGCTGCCGTCCTCCGCCCTGGATCTCCCTTCTCCTTCTCCTTCTCCTTCTCCTTCTCCTTCTCCTTCTCCTTCTCCTTCTCCTTCTCCTTCTCCTTCTCCTTCCTCCAACCCGTTCTCGACACCACCTTCGTTCGACGGCTGGTCCGCCACCACGCTGCACCCCGGCGGCATGCCGGGCCTCGATCTCCTCGGCGGAGCCGGCGATGCGTGGCGTGCGCCGGTCGTGACCGCGCCGCCGATCGACGCGCCGCCCGGCTACCTCCCCGATGTCGCGTACTCCGATGCGCTCGGCCCGATGCCCGACGCCTCTCTTCCCGAGGCCCGAGGCCCGAGGCCCGAGGCCTCCCCGCTCTCCCCCGGCCCGTTCGATCCCTACACCGTCCGGCGCGACTTCCCCATCCTCGAGGAGCGCGTCCACGGCAAGCGGCTCGTGTGGCTCGACAACGCGGCCACGACCCAGAAGCCCAGGGCCGTCATCGATCGCCTCACGTACTACTACGAGCACGAGAACTCGAACATCCACCGCGCCGCCCACGCGCTCGCCGCGCGCGCCACCGACGCCTACGAGAAGGCGCGCGAGTCGGTGCGCCGCTTCCTGAACGCGCCGTCGGCGGAGGAGATCATCTTCGTCCGCGGTGCGACCGAGGGCATCAACCTCGTCGCGCAGAGCTGGGGCCGCCGCAACATCGGCGAGGGCGACGAGATCGTGCTCACGCACCTCGAGCACCACGCCAACATCGTGCCGTGGCAGCAGCTCTGCGCCGAGAAGGGCGCGCGCCTGCGGGTCGCGCCCGTCGACGACCGCGGCGCCGTCATCGTCGAGCAGTACGAGAAGCTGCTCAACCCGCGCACCCGCCTCGTGGCGTTCACGCAGGTGTCGAACGCGCTCGGCACGATCACCCCGGCCCGCGAGATGATCGAGATCGCGCGCCGCCACGGCGCCACCGTCTTGCTCGACGGCGCCCAGGCCGTCTCGCACAAGCGCGTCGACGTGCAGGAGCTCGACTGCGACTTCTACGTCTTCAGCGGCCACAAGGTGTTCGCGCCCACCGGGATCGGCGCCGTCTACGGCAAGCGCGAGGTCCTCGCCGCCATGCCGCCGTGGCAGGGCGGCGGGAACATGATCTCCGACGTCACCTTCGAGCGGACCACGTACCAGGCGCCGCCGTGGCGCTTCGAGGCCGGCACCGGCAACATCGCCGACGCCGTCGGGCTCGGCGAGGCGCTCGATTACGTCATGCGCATCGGCATGGACACGATCGATCGCTACGAGCACGAGCTCCTCGCCTACGCGACGGAGCGCCTCGTGACCGTGCCGGGCCTGACCCTGATCGGCACCGCGCCCGACAAGGCCGGCGTCCTCTCCTTCATCCTCGACGGCCAGCGAACCGAGGACGTCGGCGCCATGCTCGACAAGGAGGGCATCGCGGTCCGCTCCGGACACCACTGCGCGCAGCCCATCCTGCGCCGCTTCGGCCTCGAGGCCACGGTGCGCGCCTCCCTCGCTTTCTACAATATCTGCGAGGACATAGACGCGCTGGTCGAGGCCCTCTACCGCATCCAGGTGGGCCGTCCCTCCGCCCGCTGACGCGGCGCGCTGTCCGTTTTTACGGATCCGCTATCAAAGACATCTTGCCGACCATCACGGCGTCCGCTATAACGGACGACATGGTCGCGACGCTGTCCCCCACCGAGGCCCTCGAGATCATCTCCCGCGACGAGGTCGACGTCGTCGACGTGCGGGACGAGAAGGAGTGGAGCGCGGGCCACATCCCGCAGGCTCGCCTGGTCCCGCTCGACCAGCTCCGCGCGAACCCGGAAGGCTCGCTCCGGCGCGACTCGATCATCTTCGTGTGCGCCAAGGGCGTGCGCAGCTTGACCGCGGCGAAGCTCGCCGAGCGGCTCGGCTTCTCCAAGCTCTACAACCTCGAGGGTGGCACCGCGGGCTGGGCCAAGGCCGGGCTGCCGCTGGTTCAGGGCGCCTGAAGCCGCGACCAGAGTGACCGCGGATCGAGCCCCGGGGAACCGGGGCCTTTTTGTTCGGCCTCGTGCACGAGCGAGACGATGCGGCGGTTGAGCGGCGCGGCGGTGCCCGCGCGCTCGGCGAGACGCACGATCTCGCCGTTCAGGTAGTCGACCTCGGTGGGGCGGCCGCGGGTGAGGTCCTCCCACATCGACGATCGCGCCTCGGGATCGACCCTCATCTGCGCGCGCGTGACCAGGCGGACGAGCGGCGTCGGCAGGCGCATGAGCGCCGGCATGATCGCGAGCGGGATGCCGCGGAGGCGCGCGGGCTCGATGCGCGCGGCGCGCAGGACGCCGAGCGCCTCGCCGATGACGGCGGCGATGATGCGGCGGTAGCCGGGCGTGAGCAGGAGCTGACGGGTCGGCGCGCCGGTGAGCGCGCTGACCGCGTTGTTGAGGTTCACGACCAGCTTCGTCCACTGATCGGGCGCGAGGTCGTCGCGCTCCTCGACGGGGAAGCCGGCCGCGGCGAGCGTGGTGACCAGCCGCCGCGCGCGCGGATCCGCGTGCCGCTCCAGGATCAGCGGCCCGGTCATCGCGCGGTGGAACACCCCTTCGCCGCGCGAGACCACGTTGAACGAGACGATCGTGGCCAGGACGTGGCGCGGGCCGAGGGCGGCGCGGAGCACGTCGGCGTTGCGCACGCCGTTCTGCAGGCTCGCGACGATCGCGTCGGCGCGCAGCGTGCGCGCCAGCGCCCGTGCGACCTCCTCGGTCTGCGCGCTCTTCACGCACACGAGCGCGACGTCGCACGCGGCGACCGCCGGATCCTCGGCGGACGTGACGACCGTGAGCTGCGCGGCCGGGACGGTGCGCGCGCGATCGAAGTCGCGCGTCGTCAGGCCGTGCGCCGCGAGCTCGTCGCGCAGGCGCGGGCGGCCGACGAAGATGACGTCGGCGCCGCCGGCGGCGAGCAGCTTGCCGCCCACGTAGCAGCCGATCGAGCCCGCGCCGACGATCGCGATGCGCACGGCCGGACTATACGCGGTAGGCGACCAGGTACCAGCGCCTCACCAGCTCGTACGCGTCGGTGTCGGTGTCGTACCAGACGCGGAGGAAGTCGCGGATCGGCACCCAGCGCATCCCGAGCGATGGATCCATCAGGCGCAGACGCCGCGCGTCGAGGCCGCACACGACGGAGTAGTGACCGCAGTCGCGCGCGCGCCGCTCGTCGAGGTTCCAGGCCGCGCGGAAGTGCCGGTCGCCGGGCTCCATCGCCCACCAGCCGACGATGACCGGGTGCCCGCGACGGAGGTGCCCGCGGAGGCGCGCGATGGTCCCGCCGGCGCCGGCCTCGACCTCGAAGCCGCCGGCGCGGGCCGCGTCGATCATGCCGTCGTGGTTGGTGCCGTCGGCGGTGCAGCGCGCGAGCTCGCCGAGGCGCCTGGCCGACAGGCGCGAGCCGAAGTGCCAGAACACCGACTTGAGCGAGGTGTTCCCGCACTCGGCGTCGCGCTGGAGGAACACGGGCACGTCGAGGACCACTTTTCCGCCTGGCATCGCCCGGCCCGTAGTATAGGCGGGCCATGGGGAAGCTGCGCACGTTGACG
>DDTA01000173.1 GCA_002344285.1 Myxococcales bacterium UBA2376 | reverse complement strand
GCGGATCGCGTGCACCATGCTCGCCACCCAGTCGGGCGAGGCGACCTGCGACGGCGACAGGGCCGCGGTCAGGGCCGTCGACATCACCGCCGCGGTCGGGAAGCGCTCGTCGCGGTCGTGGGAGAGGGCCTGGTCGATGACGGCGACGGCGGCCAGGGGCAAGTCGGGGCGCCGCGCGCGGGGATCGGGCACGCGCTCCTCGGGGATCTGGTGCACGGCTTCCGGCGTGCGCGCGCGCGCGAAGAGGCGCGTGCCGGTGATCGCCTCGTAGAGCACGACGCCGAGCGAGAAGACGTCGCTGCGACGATCGAGCGAGCGCCCGAGCACCTGCTCGGGCGACATGTAGCCCGGCTTGCCGCGCACCACGCCGACCTGCGTGCTGATGTGGTGGGTCTTGGCGACGCCGAAGTCGAGCAGCTTCACCTGGCCGCTGGTGGTGAGCACGACGTTCGACGGCGTGACGTCGCGGTGCACGAGGCCGAGTGGCGTGCCGTCGGGATCGCGGAGCTCGTGCGCGGCGTGGAGGCCGCCGCACAGGGAGCGCATGATGCGCAGCACGATCGGCACCGGCAGGAGCCAGCGCGAGCGCGCGAGCACCTTGAGCGCGACCGACAGGGTGACGCCGTCGAGGTGCTCCATCACCATGAAGCAACCGGTGTCGTCCTCGTCGAGCTCGTAGACGTGGCAGATCGACGGATGGACGAGGCGCGTCGCGATCGTCGCCTCGCGCACGAAGCGCGCGACGCTGTCGGCGTCGTCGGCGAGGGCCGGGTAGAGGCGCTTGATCGCGACCTGGCGGCGGAAGCCCTGCGGGCCGCGGAGCTCGGCGAGGAACACCTCGGCCATGCCGCCGCGCCCGAGCGACGCGAGCACGTGATAGCGGCCGATGCGCGCCGGCAACGGGGACGGCGGCGGTCGCGTGCCCAGCGCCGCGCGCGGCGGCGGTCGACCGGCTACGTCGACCGCGGTGTCGATCTCGTCGTCCATCCTTCGCGGCCGCGCTCTGCAAGGTCCTGACCACAGCCGTGCGCGGCTCACGATCCCTGGGGAAAAACTCCTCGATCCAGGTGCTTCGCGTGCGATCCGAACCACGGTTCACGAACCGCGACCGTGCCTTGCGCGAATCCCAGCCCGCGCGCGCGCACTGCAGACTGCAGTCGGCGATCGCGCGTCGACATGATCGACGGTCCGACCGGTGCGTTCCGAGTGGCTGGCCTCGTAGCCGGCAAGAATACGTTCCCGTGCTCGCGCGTGTGCAGCGCGGCTCACAGCGCGCCGGCGCGGTTACCCGTCGGGTCGTAACGGCGTACCCTCGAGTGCGTATGACCCGCATGCGCCTCGTCCACGTTCCGCTCGCCCTCGCGTGGCTCGCCGCCTGCGGGAGCGACGATGACGGCGCCGTGACGCCGCTCGACCCCGACACGGCGCCGAAGGCGGTGGTCGACCGGTTCTCGGGCGAGGGGGCGGTCTTGCTCGACCGCGCCGAGATGCCGACCTTGCCCGCCGCCGGCGCGCCCATCGACTTCGATCAGGCGCCGTTCCTGGTGCGCGGGCTCGGCCCCGGCGGCGAGCGCGTCACCTACTACCACCTCGACGCGCACCAGCCGACGCCGATCAACATCTACCTCCTCCACCACGAGGGTCAATCGGAGCGCGTCCCCGGCCAGCTCCCGATCGTCGACTACATCCCCGGCGACCACGGCTACTCCGACTTCTGGCGCATGATCCGCGTCGACGTCCCCGCCGACTACGTCGCCAACACCGCCACCAGCGGCGCCGACATCAATCGTGAGGGCTGGCCGGTCACCGTCACCGACACGATCGTCAACTGCCCGGTCGTCCCCTTCGGCTCCACGGCGACGCGGCGCGGCGGCTCGGAGGGCACCACGCTCTTCCGCGGCTGGTACAAGGGCCAGGTCTTCTACTACTTCACCTTCGAGGAGCAGCCCCTCCGCGTGGTCGACAGCCGCGTCCCGACCTCGGACGTCCACGTCACCTTCAACACCAACCCGGGCGCCACCGCCGACGGCTGGTCCTCCGGCTTCATGACCGAGACCGGCACCGATCGCACGCACACGATCGCCGACGCCCTCATGGCCCCGGGCTACTCCTCCCTGCGCAACGTCCTCGTCTACGACAACGCCGCCTTCGCCTCCGTCACGGACCTCGCCTCCGCCCAGGCCGCCCCCCGCATCCCCACCGAACCCCTCCTCTGGAACGCCCCCCTCGTCGAGCTCGAGTGAAACAAGTTCCATTTGGGGACGGTGTCAACTTTGACAACTTGAGGAGCCGCCTCGTTAAGTTGTCAAAGTTGACACCGTCCCCAGGAAGGGTCAGTCGGTGCCAGGGGTTGCGTGATCGGAGGTGAGGCGGCGCTGGACGGCGGGCGGGACGAAGTCGTAGTGGGAGGGCTCGGTGACGAAGGCGCCGGCGCCGGAGGTGAGGCCGCGGAGGGCGCCGCTGTAGTCGCGGAGCTCGGCGAGCGGGATCTGGGCGTGGATGGCGGCGGTGCCCGAGGTGAGGGTGTCGACGCCGAGGACGCGGCCGCGGCGGGTCTTGAGGTCGGCGGTGACATCGCCGACGTGGGCCTCGGGGGTGGTGATGTCGAGCGTGACGATGGGCTCGAGCAGCATGGGGCGCGCGCGGGCAAAGGCGTCGCGGAAGGCGAGCTTGGCCGCCGAGCGGAAGGCGATGTCCTTGGAGTCGACGGCGTGGCTCTTGCCGTCGTGCACGACGACGCGCACGTCTTCGACCGGATAGCCGCCGAGCTGCCCCGCGGCCAGCGCGTCGAGCACGCCCTTCTCGCAGGCCGGGATGAACTGGGTCGGGATGGCGCCGCCGAACACCTCGCTCGCGAACTCGAAGCCGCTCCCCCGGGGGAGCGGCTCGATGCGCAGGAACACCTCGGCGAACTGACCGGCCCCGCCGGTCTGCTTCTTCAGGCGGTAGTGCCCCTCGGCGCGCTGGGTGATCGTCTCGCGGAACGCGACGCGCGGGCGGCGCGCAACGGCGGCGATGCGGAACCGGTTCTCCAGCTTCTCGAGCGCCACGCGCAGGTGGAGCTCGCCCAGGCCCGACAGCACGAGCTCGTGGGTCTCGGGGTCGTGGGCGCACGCCAGCGTCGGATCCTCCTCGCACAGGCGCTGCACCGCCGAGAGCATCTTGACCTCGTCGCCCTTGCTCTTCGGCTCGATGGCCAGCGCGGACATCGCGTGCGGGTACCGCGGCCGGATCGGCGCGAGGCTGTCGGGCGTCCCGGGCGCGTGGATGATCGTGTCGACGCGCAGGTTGTCGAGCTTGGCGACGGCGACGATGTCGCCCGCGTACGCGACCGAGTCCATCGACGGGTGGTCACGGCCCTCGATCTTCAGCACGTGCCCGGCGTCGTGGGCGCGCTTCTCGTCCCCGTAGACGAACGGCGTCTTGCTGTCGAGCTTGCCCTGGAGCAGCCGGATCATCGCCAGCTTCCCCAGGTACGGGTCGGTCGCGATCTTGAAGACGTGGCCCAGGAGCGGCGCCTCCGGATCGCAGGCCACCTCGACGATCTCGCCGTCGCGCACGAGCCGCCGCGGCCGCGCCGTGACCGGGCTCGGCGCCTCGTTGACCAGGACGTGCACCAGATCGTCGATGCCGACCTCGCTCTTCGCCGCCGTGAACACGATCGGCACCACGTGGCCGCGGTTCATCGCCTCGACCAGATCCGCGCGCAGGGTCGCCAGGTCGATCGCCTCGCCGGCGAGGTAGCGCTCGAGCGCGGCGTCGTCGATCTCGATCGCCGACTCGAGCATCGCCCTGTGCTCCTCGGCGACCGAGCCGAAGTCGGCGTCGCCCGCGGCCTCGTCGAAGCAGTCGATCACGTCGGTGCCGCCCTTGCACGGCAGGTTGATGCAGTGGAGCTCGCGGCCGAGGCTCTCGCGCAGATCGCGCACCAGCTGGGGCAGGTTGGCGGGCGCCAGATCGATCTTGTTGACCACGACGAGGCAGGCCAGCCCCGCCTCGCGCGCGGCGTGGAACAGCCGGCGGGTGCCGAGCTCGATCCCGGCGGCCGCGTTCACGACCACCAGCGCCAGCTCGACAGCCGGCAGCGCGACCAGCGCGTGGCCCACGAGCTCGGGCGAGCCCGGCGTGTCGATCATGTTGAGCTCGCAGCCGTCGCTGGTCGCGAACAGGAGCGTCGACGCGGTCGACACGCCGTGGGCGTGCGCCTCGGGCTCGTAGTCGGCGGTCGTCGTGTGCGCCTCGACCGAGCCCATGCGGGTGATCGCGCCGCACCGGTGGAGGATCGCCTCCGCCAGCGTCGTCTTGCCGCTGCCGGCGTGGCCGAGCAGCACGAGGTTGCGGATCTGCTCGGGCCGGAAACCCGTCGCCTGCGTCGCCATGGACAGAGCTTACCCCCGTCGCGTCGCGCCCGCCGCCCAGGCTCGGGTCAGTCTTCGACCGGGCGCACC